>JBJKSY010000386.1:0-3085 GCA_046703645.1 Cyclobacteriaceae bacterium | reverse complement strand
TAATTTCTTTAACAAAATGATAATTAGGATTTTCAAGGATTTACCCGAATATTTGGACCCGGCTGATCAGAAATGAAAAAGAAAAGATCCGGTATTTTTCAACCCAGGGCAGGCTGCCTGATATTCTTGGCGTTGTGCGTGATATTTTAATAACGAGTATCATTGCTTACCTGGCTATAAGCTGGTTCTTTTCTTTCCGTCATTGCACTGATCGGTTGATCCGGGAGTTTACTTCCATGCTGTTTCCTGAATCCGGTCAGTGAACTGCGGCTTCAGATATCAATTACCTGATCCTTATATACTTTTTGTTGCTTTTACCCCCACCGGTTAATTCAATTTGAAATTTCCATAACCATCGGCACATGAGATATCAATAATCATCCTCATCTTCATGTATCTTGAAAAATGCGGAATGAACGGGTGCGGGGCAGGCATTGCCGTCACCTTTTATGGCTGCCCAGAGCACTTTATTGAATTCCGCATCCGGCGCAAGGTCCTCTTTGGTAAAATTCAGCTTTTCACTTCTTTGCTGCCATTCATTATCTGCCATCTCCGGGTTGGTTTCCAACAAGTTGATCATTTCCGGAACCTCCGTATAGGGAGTACTGTCAGGCTTGTTGTTGAAAGCACTCCACATGGGTTCCGCGGCGGCATCATACTGGCTCATCGGAGGCATCCCCAGGATAAGTTCAATGGTCCTCAGAATGGAGGCCGTTGAATAAAGTGTATGGTCGACAAAATGTCTTTTTACAAAGCCTCCGGCAACGTATACCGTAGACCGGTGGGCATCTACATGATCAGGACCGTCCTGGGCATCATCTTCGGTGATGAATACGACACTCTGGTTCCAGATTCGGCTGTGGCTGAGATAATCCACGAATTCTCCGACCGCCAGGTCATTATCGGCAACATCGGCATTGGGGCTTCTTTTTCCCTTGTTCAGGCCCTCCGTATGGTCGTTGGGAAAACGAAGCGTATTCATACTGGGCAACTGGTTGATCGCGAGCAGGGAATCGAAATCATGTTTCCATTGCCGGAACCTGGTGGTATCCATAACAGAAAAATCGAAGCTTGTAAAATGCGGGCAGTAATGTCCTTCCAGGACCTTGAGGTTGGGTTTATAGTTGTCCGCAAATTCCCCGTAGGTTCTGTAGCTCACGCCGGAACGTTTGCATAATCCCCAGATATAATCTCCCTTGTTATTGGCGATGGCCCTGCTGCCTTCCGAATCATAATCCCCGCCCCGTCCGCTGTAATTGGTCGGCCAGTGTTTTTCAATATAATCGGTAGCATAGGCACCCATACTCCAGTTATGACCGTCGGCACTCACTTCCCCGTTTACATAAAAATTATCCATCAGTACAAATTCATGGACCAGTTTATGTTCATTGGGGGTAACCTTTTTTCCAAAAAGAACAAGGGAAGTGTCGCCGTTTCCTTCTGAAACATCGCCGAGAACCTGGTCATAGGTACGGTTTTCCTTTAAAATATAGAATACATATTTGATAGGCGAGGGATCCCCGACCCTTACGGGAATTGGGTTCCCCGATTCACCGTCGCTCAGGGTCTCCTTGGTTTTCGTGTAGGGCGTATCAGAATACACTTCCTGGGAATAAACCGCCATTTGTTTTGCATCGGGTTCCCGGATAATGCTTAGAGTGCCCCGGAACAAACCGCCGATGTATTGCACTTTTTCGGCATTCACCGTATCACCGTGCTGATAAATGACTTTTTGCTTATTTCCATAAGGATTTGGACCGCCCGGGTTGGCACTCGAAGAAAAGCCTTTACCATTCGCCACGTAGATCTCGTTTCCTGAAACCCTGACACAGGTGGGATACCAGCCTGTGGGAATGAAACCCCTGCTTTTGCAGTTTCCCGGACTGGATACATCGAAAACTGCGAGGCAATTATTATCCGCATTGGCAATATAAAGGGTCTTTTCATCATCACTCAGTGCAAGTCCGTTGGTGGTAGATCCCATTGGAGCATTGGGGAATAAAGCAGCATTCAGGGTTTCAATAACTTTATTTTGTTTTACATCGATAACCGAAACTGAATTATCATTGGCGTTGGCAACAAACAGGAGAGTTCCCGCTTTATTGATAATCAGGTCATTCGGGTTGTCACCTACGGATATTTCACCCGTTACAGCCATCTTTTCCGTATTGAGGACCACCACCTTATCACATCCCCAGCAGGTGGCATACAGGGTCTTTTTGTCCGGGGACAGCACACAGGTATATCCTTCACCTCCCAGGGGAAGTTGCTTCAGGATTTTATCGTTGGCTGCATCTATAATGTACAATGAATTATTCTCTTTTGTGACCACGTAAAGGATATGACGGGTATCGTCCAGGGCCATGCCGGCAATGGATATTTTAACCGGCCAGGGCTGACCGAGCCGAATGGTGTCCTTCCGGACGAGTTTATTGTTTTCAATTCCAAAACGGTAGATCCAGTTGTCATCACCCCCTGAAGTGTATAGTGTGCGGGAATCGTCGCTGAAGGCCAGCCCGAGCCAGGATTTGCCAACGATGGCTGAATCAAGCAATGTATCGTTCTGCAGGTCAAAAAGCTGGATAGTCTGTGTACTGTAACCGTTATTGGTAACGGCAAGGAATTTTTTATCCGGTGAAACAGCCATATTCAGGGGAAGATCGCCAAGGGAGAGATTGCGTCCGGCCGGGGTCAGGCTCCAGCCGTTAGGTAATTCAATTTTATTTCCGGAAGAGGATTCCTGATTGGGGGAAGGTTGACATGCGAAAAGAAAAATCAAAAGAACCGTAACGAAATAATTATATGATTTTTTCATTATACTGGATTTTAGAATTCTAAATCTAAAAGAATATATGCAATTGGCATTGAAAATTCACATTAATTTTTCTTTATCTTTTTAAGATCGAGGTTTGCAAACACTTCATAATTAATTTTTTTCACAGTTTGTTAAAATTTACTGTACCTTTTTAATAATCGATATTATTATTTATAATTACTATTCTTTTGCAGGTTGAAGGAGCTGCATTTTCGAATGGATCATCGATATTACATGTCGGCGATTACAGGTTGAACAATTTGATTTTAA
>JBJKSY010000385.1:0-3719 GCA_046703645.1 Cyclobacteriaceae bacterium | reverse complement strand
AACACTCAAAATGAACGGTATCACCGTCAGCCTGGGTCGAAGGATCCGGTGGCCGGATGATTATTTTACCCTGACTAATTCTCTGAGTTATTTCGTTTATCATATTAATAATTATCCCTACAACTTCGGATTTAACAACGGTACAGCCAATAACTTATCCTTTAATACCACCCTTGCCAGGAATAGTATTGATCAGCCCATGTATCCGAGATCAGGTTCATCGGTTTCTCTCAGCCTGAGCGTTACGCCTCCCTATTCGCTCTGGAATAATATCAATTACAAGACTGCCGATAACGCCACGAAATTCAAATGGGTTGAATATCACTTATGGATGCTGGACTTTTCATTTTTCACGAGAGTTACAGGGAACCTGGTAATCAATACCCGTGCTAATTTCGGTTACCTGGGTAATTACGGCGCTCCTACCGGACCCTTTAACAGGTTTGTTCTCGGGGGAAGCGGCCTGGCCGGTGCAGGACTTGACAGTTATGTGCTCGGGAAAAACGTGATTGGCTTACGTGGATATGATGAACAGACTGTGACTCCCACCGACAACCAGGGGATCAACGGTGGTACAGCTTACGACAAATTCGTATTTGAACTCCGGTATCCGCTTACCCTGAATCCTTCAGCAACAATTTTTGTGCTTAGTTTCCTTGAAGCAGGTAATAACTGGAATGATTATTCACAGATCAATCCCTTCAAGAGCTATCGTTCTGCCGGGATCGGGGCGCGGATTTTTATGCCCGCTTTTGGATTGCTCGGACTTGACTGGGGCTATGGTTTTGATACATTGCCTGGAAAAACAAGTCCAAGCGGGTCACATTTTCACTTCAGCATAGGTCAACAATTTAGATAAAATGAAATGGCCAGGTTAACGTTAGCCTTCCTACTGTTGCTGCCGTCGACTTTTGCATTAGGGCAGAAATGGGGATATGTGGACACGGACTATATCCTCAATAAAATGCCCGAGTACAAAAAAGCCCAGGAGGAAATCAATACCTTATCTACGGGCTGGCAGCAGGAAATCGAGAACATGCAACAGCAGATCAAGGATATGTACGACAAGCTCAATGCCGAGCAGGTGCTGCTGACGGATGATATGAAAGCACAGCGGATGGCAGAGATCAAGAAAAAGGAAGATGATCTGAAGGATTTCAGCAACAAGGTTTTCGGCTTCCAGGGTTTGCTATACCTTAAAAAAAAGGAATTGATCCAGCCCATTCAGGATAAAGTATTCGCTGCTGTAACCAAAGTCGCAAAGGAAAACCGGCTGCAGCTTGTTTTTGACAAAGCGGGATCGCTGGTACTCATTTATACCGATCCCGTACAGGATTACACCGATTATGTACTGGATGACCTTGGACTAGGGGATAAAAACGACGCTCTTAATACCAATAAATAAACAATTAATGAAAACCCGTTATGCATTTTTTGCGGCATGCTTTTTTTTACTCGCCGCCAACCTCAAGGCACAGGACAGTGCTGAGCTGAAAATCGGATATACTAATGTTAATTATATTCTTGGTCTTCTTCCGGAATCCGCTGTAATCACTGCCGAGATAAACTCATATCAGTCTCAGTTACAGACCCAACTGGAAACAAAGTACCGGGAATTCCAGGATAAATTAAACGATTACCAGCAAAAAGCCAGTACCGGGGAAATGATCCCCGATGTGATGAAGGAAAAGGAAGCCGAATTGAGCTCTATGCGGGATTCAATCCAGAAATTCCAGAGCGATGCCAATACTTCCATCCGGAATAAACAGGCTGAATTGCTGAAACCGGCTTATGATAAAATTCAGAATGCCATCAATGAGGTTGCCCGGGAAAACGGATACACTCATGTTTTCAGCTATGACCTGGGATCATTTCCTGTCCTGTTGTATATAAAGGACGAAGATAACCTGACGGATCTTATATTAGCAAAACTGGGTATTCAGCCTCCCGTAACATCGGAGTCCACGCAAACCGAGAAATAATACCCGGCGGCAAAGCAATCCGTCCCTTAAGGTTATATTTGGTGCATGATCAAACCTCCATACCTTAAACCGGGAGACCGCGTTGGCATTATCCCTCCCTCGAGTTATATTGACAGTAAATACATTGAAAAATCTGTAGAAATATTTGAAGACTGGGGTCTTGAAGTCGAATTTTCCAAAAACCTTTACAACCGCTATTTTCAATTTGCCGGAACGGATAGCGAAAGGAGTTCTTCGCTTCAATCCATGTTGAATGACCCGGATCTCAAGGCAATACTATGTGCCCGGGGAGGTTACGGCATCACCAGATTTATTGACGGCTTGTCATTTGAAGCTTTCAGGAAATTCCCGAAATGGGTAGTGGGATTCAGCGACATCACACCCCTGCTGATGAAGATTCTCAGCCTCGGGATAGAATGCATTCACGGGCCCATGCCCCTGACAATTGACCCCGAAAAAGTTCCAATTTCTTTGACCTGCCTCAAAAATTTATTATTCGGTGAAAAATCCATTCAATATGAATTCCCCCCGGATCCTCTGAATATACCCGGCCATGCTGAAGGAAAAGTTACCGGAGGCAATCTTAGTCTGCTCACCCATTGCATAGGATCTGCCACCGATTTTAACAACAATGGTGAGATTTTCTTCCTGGAAGAAACCGATGAATATCTTTACCGTCTCGACCGGATGATGGTTCAGATGAAAAGGGCCGCGAGGCTTTCGGGTCTTGAAGGGCTGATTGTCGGGCATCTTACCGGTATGAAGGAAAATGAGAGACCGTTCGGGAAAACGGCAAAGGAGATTATCAGGGAGCATACTCAGGATTCGGGTTTCCCGGTATGTTTTGGAATTCCAATCGGCCATGCATATCCCAATTATCCCATCCCGGTCGGAAGGGCGGCCCATCTTGAAGTTGCCGAAGCAATTGTAAGACTGGAGTTTCTTTCATGATCAGAAGATAAATCCGGCTATCAGGCCGGCGAGTATCAGTGCCCATGGGGGAACCTTGGTGAACATGAGCAGGCCCAGGGTTCCCAGTACGAAGATCACATTGAGAATAGTAAGATGAATAGGAAGAAATAATATATAAGCGGCGCCGAAAACCAATCCGGTGCTGCACGCCGTAATACCCTCCAGAGAGGCCCTTATGACCCTGTATTTCTTCAGGCTTTCCCAGAAACGGTTAAGGAAAAAAATCAGGAAAGTCCCAGGCAGGAATATTCCGGCTGATGCCAGGAAAGCTCCCAGTATCTCCCCTCCGAATCCGTAATTTCGCATAGACAGAGCCCCCACATAGGCGCAAAAGGAAAACACCGGACCGGGAACAGCCTGTACGAATGCAAAACCTGCAAGAAATTCCTCTGAACTGAGAAAGTGTTTTAAGTCAACAAATTCTGAATACAAAAGGGGGACAAGAATATGGCCACCGCCGAAGACAATACTTCCGTTCCGGTAGAAACTTTCAAATATCCTCACCGGAAGGAATCTGGTGATGGCTCCCAGAATCGCCGCAATGGCAAATACTCCAATCCAGAGAAAGAAATTTTCCCATCTGATCGTAACGCTGCCTTTATCCTGCTTGGGTTGTTTCCTGAATTTATAGGTTGTAATTGCGCCTGATAGGAACAGCAGCAACGGAAAAATATAAGGTGGATTATACAGGCTCGTGATAATGGCTGCCGAAACCATGATGGCAAAGGCTGTTTTTGATTTTATCTGTGTTTTTGCAAGTTTATA
>JBJKSY010000384.1:0-4016 GCA_046703645.1 Cyclobacteriaceae bacterium | reverse complement strand
CATATTATATTTCCCTGCACCCCGTTAGCTGTGAGAGTCGTAGCACTTCCGGAACATATATCGGTATTTCCTGAAACCGAAGAAATGGCCGGGTTGGATTCACCGATCACAAAATTCCTTTCAATATAATGCAGGATATTATCGCAGGATCCATCTGTTTTCACGCCGTAATAGTAATACCCGACAGTTTTGTTTCCGCCTGTTGTGAAATGTCCTTTTATCCAATCGGAACCCGATGAATTATAAATAAATCCAGGCCCGATCATATGCCATTGTACCGGATTCTTTGGACAAAATCCCCCTGCCCGGAACATAATCAGGTTAGAAGCGCCGCTGCAGGCCTTTGACGCATCCATTGTTAACGTGGCCGAGATAAAATACTGAGCATCTGATGTATGTAAGGTTATATTGAATGCCAATGTGAATAACAAAACAATATAAGTTGTTTTAGCGCTGGTTGACATAGCTTAGAAATTATTGATTATTTATTCCTTATTTTCCTTTTTCTGATATCCATATTCATACTGTGTGATAATATTTTGTTCGAAATCCCTGATCTCATTCAACCTCTGCAATTGATCATATTCATAATAGGCGGCCTTCCCGTTTGGATCCGTTATTGCAGTGAGATTTCCACTGGTTGAATAGGTATAAGAATAAATTCTGGCATCCGGAAGATATCCCCTGATCTTATCGATTGCATTGATAATGGATTCCTGATCCGGCATATCATGGATCTCTGTAAGACTGATTCCCGCATTGCCGGCCGCTTTTTCAACTTCTGAATATTCGGAGTTTTCAATTCGGGCAACCGGAAAAATACCTTTGTAACCCCATATTATCGAATTGATAATTCCCTTTTTATCAATTCCCCCGGACTCGGTGTATTCCAGCAAATTGCCATCCTTATCATATTTTAAATATATTATCCGCGTTTCCTGCAGAGATCCACCGGCCGAAATATCCGTATGATCAGGAAGGATCTTATTGTTGTCCTTATCGAAACGGAAATAGTTAGTCTTTTCATATATATTTTTTTTATCAGTTCCCTGTTTTACTGAAGTTGTCTGTTTGATTAAAGTATTGTATCTGTGTTTAAAATCAGCCAGGTGTGAATTCCACATCTGGGCAGGGGTAAATTCCGGGAAGTCCGAAGGATAATAATATTCATTGATAAGCCAGTCTCCGCCGCTTTTTTGACTGGTTGTCTGCACCAGTTGAAAATTATCTTTATTAAAATAATAATTGGTGAATAATGAAATATATTTATTCCCATCAGGAGAAGCAGGATCAAAATATCTTTCCTCAGTCGATCGTTTAAACCACCACTGCGAGATCAGTTTATAGGCCTGGTAGACAAAGTCATAATCCTTGAACAGGAACATCTCAGGGGAGCCGCACGCATAGGTTAAAAGATTGATCCCTGTTAAATTGCCTAAATCTTCATAATCATAATTATTGATTATCTCCCTGACCATATGATAGTTTTTATCGTAATCGATCTGCTTTTCCATAAGACCGTTTTTAAAAGAATAGGAAGTGGTAGGGGAGTTGGGAATGAAAAGTTCCGGCAAATCATCAGGCTGATTGATGTAATAATATGAAGAATAGCCCCCTTGTGCATTTTCCCCGATTTTTTCAATGACATGATCATAACCAATATAGCTGGACTGGGCCGAGGATCCTAAAGGCAGATTAGGGTATGATTTCAAATGCAGCCGTAAGACCAGGTCAGAAACACCCGGACTCTCATCAATAATGTAATATTCACCGTAGCCGTATATCGGAAAGGTCATCAATTTTCCCGAGGATCTTTTGACTCCATATTCATCGGGAAATTCATACTGGTAGTTTTTTATTATATTGTTGTCTTCATCGATCCCATCATGATAAATAATGGATTTTATCCTTAATCCTGCTCCATGGCATATCCTGTTTTCTGCATTTATAACGGAGTGCTGAGGCTGTGAATAGTTGATGGAAATTCCCACTTCGATATTATTAACGGGCAGGGTTTGAAGCAAATATCTTCCGGGATCCAGCCTAAGCGATATCCTTCTATTTATTCCGCATGGCACTTCATTATTCCCGGTCGTTTTGATATTATTATCTGTGGCCCATTTCGATTCAGGATCATAAATACATTCATAATCGGCATAAATTGCCCTTAATTCCTCATGGTCATTCTGAAGGTTAAGAATTGAAAAATACGGTTCATTATAAAAGGGTGGATCACAGGGTTGATTGGTCCCCCCGGCATAACAGGCATTTGTCGTACACCTTAGATTTATATTAAAAGAAACTTCGGTTGCCTCCATCAACTCAATCACTTTACTGTTATCTAACAGAGACAGTTGTGTCAGTTTATCCGGCAATTTTCCCGAGTGCTGGTCAATATTAAATGTGTGACTTTCAAAAACAAATTCTGCGGATCCACCGGTAGGATAGATTATTGAATTAAGAATGCCTGCCTGCATGTAATTCTCATTTGATTCCCGGTCGGCAGACAAAAAATTTCCCGCAATACCGTCACTTAAATAATATACCGTTGAAGGTATCAGTGAAGGAATTCCGGCAATACCTACCGCATCATTTAAGGCATTATTAAAATAGCCCCAGTGATCTCTTGCCCTGGAATCCTTAGCAGGTAACTTAACCGATTCATTATATAAAAATTTATAAGGCGGGATCTCTATTCCGCTATGATTTACGGTGACTGTTGAGAGTTTCAGTCTTTTATATCTGTAGGGTTCAATATTCCATTCATCATTATAATAGGTATAATTAAGATCGATGTCATACAGGGCTTCCCCGGAATTCAATCCATGAATGATGATCTTCTTTAAGCATTGTGGTTTGGCAAAAACCATGGCGGGCTTGCGTTCATCATTTATCTGTTCTGAATAATCAATCCTGTCAGCAGTGATGAATTCCATGGATCCTGTGCCATATTCTATCTTCGACAGGTAGGCCTGGTAATAAACAGGCATCGAAGCAGTATATGTTTTATTTATATCGCATTCTGAAAGCGGATTTGATACGCCAAAATGTTTCCAGAATTTAAAATTGTATTTATCCATATTTTCGAATATGCATGTAAAGTTCACCGCACCCTTATACCCCGGATCAGGGGGAATAATCCCATAATTGTTAAAGGGAGAATTTTGCAGGCATGAATTCCTGCTGATAAGACTTCCGAAACCGATACATTGCTCCCAGGATTCTGAAATCGAAGGCAGACTCCTGGACACATATTCTTGCCTCTGGTCATTGTAATGTGTATAATAAAATCTTGCCACATCCCCATTGGGAGATATGATCTTTGTCAGCAGCCAGGACGAAATAAACCTCTGATTAACTGGTTCTGATGGGGAAGGCGGAGTTATTGAAGCTCTGGCGGCATCCTCCGTATTACCTGTTCCCACCCAGTTTTCGGTATATTCCTTTTCTTCGAAAATATACTGAAACCCATCTTCGGTCCATAGTGTCCAGATGTTGTTGACTTCATCATACTGGAAGTCGATTTTTTCCGGGCTCAGCATTTCAACGGATATGGGATCATTCAGGTTCTTTTTTTGCCTGAGGCAGAATTTTCCCTGGTGTCCATGAAAATTATAATAAAAAATGTCCGGTTGAGGATCCTGTAATTGCTGACAGACACCCTGAAGATACACGTTAATACCGGAATGGTCTTCTTGGGTTAATACGGAATTGTCAGAATAAACATACCCATGAAAGTTATGACCCACGGAGAAAAGCAGGTCATCATTCCCATTAACAGTACGCGTGATAATCCCTGCCGCATTCAGTGACCAGCCAAGGCCCACCCAACCCGATTCTTCCTCGACATGAACGCCGGAAGCATAATACTGAAGACTGACAGGCAGGGTGATCTCCCTGTCTTTTATTTCATAAAGAGGTATGTCGATGGAAGGTATGCCGTTGTAAAGGTTGACAGGCAGGTCACCGTACTTTCCCAGCGAGGCGGCATCAGGGGAAGGAGGAATGTGAGCAAT
>JBJKSY010000383.1:0-5518 GCA_046703645.1 Cyclobacteriaceae bacterium | reverse complement strand
AGTCTTTTATTATCATGTAAGACCTTGAATTTAAATTAAAATATCGTAATTCGGCGAAGATTGAAATAATTATTACGTTTCCAGGGAAATCAGGCACCTTATATCCAACATGGACAATCGTTGCTTTAATGACCTGCATCATGGAATTTAACGATGGGATCAATTAACATTACGAATAATATTTCAGCCATGAGGACGGACCTCCCTTATCCTCCCGTCCAGGGAAAAACGTATTCACTGTTCGGATCTTCCGGGCATACCCGTGAATTTTACCAGGCTATGAACAGCCTGGCTGATGGCCTGACCGAATATCATCAGGATACTGAATCACTGATACGGCTGATCAGGGAAAACAGTCCGAGGCGCAGGCGCTTGCACCGATTGGCGATGGACCCCGGAAAGGATTTTCTTTCTTCGCTCCTTCAGAAACTTGAAGTCATATTACGGCCTTATATTAACCGGGTGGAAATTCACCTGACTGCATTAAAGTGGAGAGGCCTCAGGGACAGGAGACTCGGCACAACCCGGGAACAATATTACCTTCATGCCCTGGAGTTCATCCTGGTGAACCGTATCAATAAAAATGAATTCCTGGCCTGTGAAAAAAAAATTGCCCTGCTTCCCTACTGCCTCCAGGATTTTTCCAAAGCATGTGAAGCATCGCCCGATGATGTGGATTACCGGTGCGGGCATTGCTCAAAGAAATGTTACCAGAACCAGGTGACGAGAATCCTCGAAAAACAGGGAATTGCACCTTATATCTGGATGGAGGGAGTACTCAAATCATTTTTCCGCAGGCTGAATGCAAGACCCGGTTCTCTTGGAATACTAGGTATCGCATGTCTTCCCGAACTTGTCAACGGTATTCATGAATGTGCAAATTACCACATCCCGGTGGTAGGCATTCCCCTGGATGCCAACCGATGCCGTCGATGGTGGGGACAGTTTTTTCCTAATTCGGTGAACCTGGAAGAGATCGAAAAACTTGTCAGCCCCGTATAAGTCTGGCCGGAATGCGGGCATTGTAGCCACCTTACTGAAGATTTCATGATGAATTATCAAAACATGGAATTTTCGATTCACCTGATTTTTCAGAATGAAACAACGAATTTCCGGGCAGCTAACAGGTTATCAGCCTGTATTTTGAAAATATAAAGGCCCGGCTTAATTCCGTTAATATCCAGTGTAAAATAATTTCGCGGGTTATCCACTTCCTTTTCAAAAATTTTGCGGCCGTTACGGTCAAATATTTCTATTATGCAATTGCCCAAATTTTTATTCGCATGCATGAAAAATCATGGATAAATTAGTGAAAAATTTTCAAAGAATAATACAATTGATTTATAAATCATCCAAAACCGCTCATGTAAAAAATAAAAATATTTTCCCATATTGACCGGGATTGAAATTATATTTATTGCCGGGTTTGCTTAATTTGCAATGACTGTTTCTTTTATACTACTTGAATTGTTACCTTCATCAGAAACCTGCGCCGGCCGGCATTGATTATTCGAATGAATCCAATCGATATACCATAAACTGAACACTTATCCTGAATTTTAAAAACATCAAATCATGATACAAAAAAATCTGGCTGTACGAATCGTTGTCTTTTTCTTCGGGCTGATCGCAATTACCATAATTTTTCAATCTAAAACATTTGCCCAGATCGATTCGGTGTATTCGATCATCCATGGAAGAAAATATTCTCCGTTTGTTGAATACCGGGCAACAGCAGCCAAGATCAGCGACCTGGTACATACCAGGCTGGCTGTGAGTTTCGATTACGACAAGGCCTAACTCTACGGGAAGGAATGGGTCACCCTCCAGCCGCATTTTTACGATGTCGATACAGTTACTCTCGATGCCAAGGGAATGGATATTCATGAAATTGATCTTGTATCAGGTGACAAAAAGATCCCCTTGAAATATACATACCCGGATCACATGAAATTAAATATTCACCTCGACAGGACCTACCACAGGGGAGAACAATATACGCTCTATATTGATTACACGGCCAAGCCCAATGATCTCAACAGCACCGGGAGCCGGGCCATCATATCCGATAAAGGTCTATATTTTATCAACCCTCATGGTACCGACCACAACAAGCCGATCCAGATCTGGACGCAAGGGGAAACCGAATCCAACTCCTGCTGGTTCCCGACCATCGACCACCCCGATCAGAAGACTACCGAGGAGATCGATATGACGGTTCCTGATAAATACGTCACCCTTTCCAACGGGTTATTGACGGATCAGCATAAAAACGGGGACGGCACCCGTACCGACACCTGGAAACTGGATAAGCCCAATGCCCCTTACCTCTTCATGATGGCCGTCGGGGACTTTGTGATCACTCATGACCACTGGAGAAATATACCGGTCGATTATTACCTGGAACCTGCCTATGCTCCCTATGCAAAACAGATATTCGGAAATACACCGGAAATGATCGGTTTCTTTTCAAAGATCCTCAAATATGATTACCCATGGCCGAAGTACGACCAGATCGTGGTCAGGGATTATGTTTCCGGAGCCATGGAAAATACAACCGCCACGCTGCACGGGGAATATGTCCAGAAAACCCCGCGGGAATTGCTTGATAATAATTCGGATGACGTGATCTCCCATGAATTATTCCACCAGTGGTTCGGCGATCTGGTAACCACGGAAAGCTGGAGTAATATTACAGTGAATGAATCCATGGCGGATTATGCTGAAACCCTCTGGGATGAACATAAATACGGGAAGGATAAAGCCGAAGCCAACAATTACAACGACCTGCTCAGGTACCTGAATACACCTGCCAGCCGTGACCATAACCTGGTCCCGTTTTATTATTCAAACAGGGAAGCGGTATTCGATAATGTTTCCTATCCTAAAGGAGGTTATATATTGAGCATGCTCAGGAATTATGTAGGTGACTCCGCCTTTTTTGATGCCTTGCATGAATACCTGGTAAAACATCAATACGGTAACGGCGAGGCCCAGCAGCTACGCCTGGCCTTTGAAGATGTGACCGGCTGGGATCTGAACTGGTTCTGGGATCAGTGGTATTACGGGAAAGGTTACCCGGAGCTGGACATTTCCTACCAGTACGATGACCAGGCAAAACAAGCCAAGGTATTTATCAGCCAGATCCAGGATAACCCCCGGATATTCAGGTTACCCATGGCCATTGATGTTTATGCCAATAACCGGAAACACCGCATCCGGTACCAGATGGATGCACAGAAGGATACCATCACTATCCCTTATCCTGACGGGGTAAAGCCTGACCTGATCAATGTGGACGGGGATAAATATCTGCTTGCCCTGATCCATGATCACAAAAGCCTCGAAAATTATATTTATCAATACAAGCATGCCGGAACCTACGTCGACAGGCGGCAGGCCATTGAGGCGGCATCCCAGAACCAGGGTAACGATGAAGCCGTTAAATTCCTGGCCGAAGCCCTGAAGGATCCTTTCGACGAGCTCAGGATACTGGCCGTTCATTCTCTTGACCTTGGCCAGGAAAATATTAAAAAGACCTGCCTCCCCATTCTTGAAAAAATGGCCGACAACGATCCTGAAACAAAAGTGAAAGCAGCGGTAATAAGGAAACTTGGAGAGTTGAAGGATAAAAAATATGAATCGCTCTTTATCCGTTCGCTGAAAAGTCCTTCCTATTCCGTTGAAGCTGCCGGGCTTCAGGGACTTTATGCAGTAAATGAAAAACAGGGACTCAGGTATGCCAGGGGATTCCTGAATGATCACCGTGGGGATCTTGACCGGGAAATGGCGATCATTTTTTCAAAAAGCGGCTCACCGGAATTTGCAGGATTCTTTAATTCCATTTATGAAGAGATCCACCAGCGTTACAGGCTCGGCCGGTATTATATAGACTATCTTACTCATGTTAAGGACCCTGATATCGTAAAAAAGTCCGTCGACCATATTCTTTCGCTGACTATGGGATCCAACAACCGGATGATGCTGAATTACCTGAAATCCAGTTTAGAGAAAATTCAGGAATCTAAAACCGATAGCAAGGATTTGAGCGCTTATCTGAAAGACAAGATCGACTCGGTTCAGCAGAAAATGGACAGACTCCAGTAGTTCAAGAATTATTTAATCTGGTCGAATTTGTTCTTTATATCCTTATCTATAAAATCATCGGGGTCTGAAGATTGGGTAAATTTTGTCCAGACATCGATCGGCACCCGGGTATAAATGTAATTTGTACTGTCAACCAGGACAACGAGGTACCCCGTGTTCACATCACAGGAATAATAATCTGCGCTGCGGAATCCATACGGCCTGTGCAGGTGCATAGATTGACTGTACCTCCATTTTGCATTCTGAAGTTTCTCCAGGACAGTGGAAAAATCATCCCCTTTCAGATCCAGGCTGTCGCAGGTGGTTTTTCCCGGGCCGACGATATAGTTGTACTTGATCTGGGCCCTGGCATCATATGCAAACAAAAGCAAAAGAATGCTGAAAGCAAATTTCTTTATCAAAGCTAATTTCTCGGTATCCTATCTAATAAACGGTAATCAGGTCAGTTTGTATAGAAACCAAAAGTAAAAAAAAGTTAAAAAATCCATCGATTATTATATAAGACCGGTTTCAAAACCGGTTAATTCAATTTTTCAGCCAAATTGGGAATAAGAACAGTGAACTTGCTGCCTTGCCGGGGGGTGGATTGAAGACTGACCGACCCACCGATCCTGTTCAGGGTTTCCTTTACCAGGTACAGGCCTATACCCGATCCTTTGCTCTTTTCCGAACCCCTGAAAAACATATTATAGATCTTGTCATGGTATTCGGGATGTATGCCTTCCCCGTTATCCTCAAAATCCATCCGGATATTGTTTCCTTCCCGGCTGATATCAATTTTAATGTAAGGATCCGCCTTTACCATATCGGCAAACTGAATGGAATTCGAAAGTATGTTATTGACTATGATCCGAAGCCGGTGCTGATCGGAAAAAGCGGGAAAATCTTCCACATGAATTGACTGCCGGATATCCTTCAGGTTTTCCATGTAATTCAACCGCTCAAAAATCGAATCAAAGAGTTCATGAAAATCAATGTTTTCAGGCTCCAGGTCGAGCCTTGCATTGCGGGAAAAATCGATGATATCGTGGATGAAAAGGTCAAGGCGGTAGAGGCTGCTTTTCTGAAGTTGCAGCAGATGGTTGATGGCATCAAGATCTTTTTCATGTTTTGCCACCTCGATCAGCCCGAGGAGTGAAGCGATCGGGGCCCTTAAATCATGCGAGACGCTGTACACAAACCGGTCAAGCTCTTCGTTGATCTTCTCCAGTTCTTCATTTTTCTTTTTCAGGGTCAGCTCGGAACTTTTCCTTTCCGAAATATCATGACCAATACCGACAAAATAGATTATGATGCCTTTTTCGTCATAAACGGGCTGTACTTCAACAAGGGCCCAATAGGGGGTTCCATCTTTTTTATAATTGAGCACTTCGACCTGGCGGAATCCCTCCCCTTTCAGAATTTTATCACG
>JBJKSY010000382.1:0-4169 GCA_046703645.1 Cyclobacteriaceae bacterium | reverse complement strand
GATTCAATGATCTTGTCAGAACCGCAATCACCGGCCTGGTTTCAAGCAGTTCCCTGGCGGTATATTCTTCTGCCGGCCAGTCCGGGTTATCACAGAGGAATATCCATTTTTTACCGCCGGATTTATAGCGCCGCACGATAATGGCAGTTGTAGTAACCAGTATATATAAAGCTCCCGCAATTAATGACTGACCATGATCGACCGGGTTACCGCAAACGGCAAGGTCGCCTTGAAGGATACCCTTATTATCATAGGACATTGAATTTCCATCCACTTCAAATGCCACGGCATTCAGTGTGTTTAGCCAGGGGAAATGATATCTCGGCAGCGAGTCCATAAAATCCGAATTGGCAATTCCGGCAATATAGTCCAGGTGGTTTTTATAAGGAACCATTGCCGTGTTCATAAGGGTGACAACCTTTCCGGGAGGGGTGCTTTCGGCCGGCTGGACCGATTTTTTATTTTTCAACGAATCAAACCGGTAAAGATCATTGATGGTCAGTTCCTTGATCAGGAGGGTGTCGACCGAAAGGCCGAAATATTGTGCTATCTGAACAACCGTTTCGATCTTGGGTTCCGCTCTCCCTTCCTCATAGGCTCCCACGCTGGGCCTGGAAAGGTTAAAAATCTGAGCAAACTCTGCCTGGCTCAATTGCTTTACAACCCTTATTTTTCGAATATTTTTCCCTATTTTTGACATTTTTTAAAAGAAATGCTAACTTTATGAGCCGTTCTAACGTATTTAGATATAAAGTTACGAAATTATATGGATTTTAACAGGAAACATAATTTCTAATTAATCTGTAATTTTTAAAGAATGAAGATTAATTTATTAATTTTAGAACCGAAACTACCCAAAATCAAATTTTTTAAAAATTATGGATGCAAACTACAATAAAGTAAAAGAATATCTTCTTGAGCTGGATTATATGATCATAAACCAGGATCCGTCGGAAGGTATATTCCTGGTGGAAAAAGAAGACGCCGGGATTAAAAACCTGGTGATCGCATGTGCCGAGCCTATTCTGATCATGGAACAGTTCATTTGTGAGATCGGGAAGCCAAGCCTGGAAGTTTTCAGGGATTTACTTATCAAGAACCGTGACATCATCCACGGGGCCTTTGTCCTGGATGAAACGGGAAAGAACCTGATGTTTCGGGATACGCTGGAACTTGAAAATCTTGACCTGAATGAACTGGCAGGCACCCTGAATTCGCTCAGTCTTTTAATGTCGGAATATTCCGATGAATTAATTAACATTTCAAAAAAATAAATGACCTATGAGTATCTTCAAACGACTTTTCAAAATTGGCGAGGCGGAAGCCAATGCCATGGTTGATAAACTGGAAGACCCCATCAAGCTCACCGAGCAGGGAATCCGTGATATGAAGCAGGATCTGGATGAAAGTCTGAAATCCTATGCTGAAGTGAAAGCGCTTTCGATAAAAGCGAAAAAAGACTCTTCCGACCTCAGGAGTAAGGCCTCAAGTTATGAACAAAAGGCAATGATGCTCCTGCAGAAAGCCGGGAAAGGTGAAATTTCCCAGGAGGAGGCAGACAGGCTGGCCGGCGAAGCCCTTACAAAAAAGGAAGAAGCTGAAAAAGCTGCCGTATCGGAAGAAGACAATGCCAAAAGGGTTGACTCACAGCTTGTGCAGTTGGATCAGAATATCAAGAAACTGAAATCCAATATCAGCTATTATGAAAACGAATTAAAAACACTGAAGGCAAGGGCTAAAGTGAGTGATGCTACCACTAAATTGAATAAACAGATGGCTCAGATCGATGGAACCGGCACGATTGCTATGCTGGAAAAAATGAAGACCAAGGTGGCTGAAAAAGAGGCCCTGTCTGAAGCTTATGCCGATGTAGCGGATTCGAGTCGCGGTGTGGACGAACAAATCGATGAAGCCCTGAAGTCAAGCACACCTCCTTCGGCATCCGAGGCACTTGCCAAATTGAAAGAACGCATGAAATCTGAGCAAAAATAATATTGTAATCTGGTCTGTTTTATTATATTTGAATCCTATGAATTCAACAGCAAGGATTGTCATAATTGTACTGGCTGTCGCCTTTATGATCTTTATTTTCAGAAAATTGATCGGCCTGGTGTTTATCCTTGGATTGATTGCGCTGGCCGCTCTCTTATTTTATACCATTATGAGACTTAAAAGCTAATACTGAACTTCCATGGGACTATTCGATTTTCTGAAAAAAAACGGAGGCCGGCCGTATTATGATCCGAATAATGTAAAAATTACCGATTTGAGTACAGGCTGGCTCCTGGATTATGACCTGAAATCATGGCGGGTAAATGAAATGTACGAATATGACTGGGGTAATAGCTATTTTACACGTGAATTCCTGCTGGACTCCGGTGACGACCAGGTATACCTCCATGTTGATCCGAATGATGGCATGTTCCTGACCATAACAAAAAATATAAAGGTGCGTTCCATAGATCCCGGATTACCGGAATATATCATCGATCACCAGAAAACGCCTCCGAAGCTGGTATATGAAAACATTGAATACCTTCTCGAAAAGGAAACGCCGGGTTATTTCAGCGATCAGCCTAAATATAAAGACTCCTGGGCCGAATTGATCTCATGGGAGTTTTATGATAAGGACAGTAAATTTATTCTTTCAGTTGAACAGTGGGGTGAAAATGATTTCACGGCTTCCCAGGGAAAAATCGTCAAGGAATTTGAAATTTCTAATATTATACCCGGAAATTAGTATTGCCTATGAAACTTTTAAAAAATCTATTTTTTATCTCCCTCATCCTGTTGGTGGCAGCATGCAGCAGCAACCCTAACCTGACAAAGAAACCTATCGATGAGATCGTTAAAAACCTCGATACTGTCAGGAACTTTACGGTGATCCTGTATGATATGAATTCACAGGGTACATTTTTTAAAAAATATTATCAGCAATATGAAATTATCGAGGGAGACAGCCTGTCCGGCCCCCGGGGTGATACTACCGGATGGTATGAAGTCAGCAAGGATTACTTCATGGCCAATATCAACAATATGGGCATGGAGCTTGCTTCTAAAAAGAATGGCAAACTCGATAAAACAGTCGGCCCGGCCGGTTATGGAACTTATATAGGCAATCCTGCCTATGGCCACTGGGTCCAGAGCAACGGGTATAGTTTCTGGCAGTTTTACGGTCAGTATGCTTTCATGTCATCAATGTTCAACCTGATGACCTACCCGGTAAGGATGTCTTATTGGAATGATTACTATACACACTACTATGGAACCGGACGGAGTTACTACGGACCTATGACAGGCACCGGTTCATATATGTACGGAACCGGAAGCCGTTATAACAGCGGCAGGACCAGTTCACGTTGGTTCAGTAACCACAGTAACAGCAGTTTCAGGAACCGCGTTCAGGGTTCGGTAAGCCGAAGTACAAGGTCCAGTTCCCGGTTCAGTCCTTCTTCCAGGTCAAGAAGCAGCGGTTTTGGAAAATAATACCTTGAACCATTAACCCTTAATTATATGGTCATCATCGATGCTATTCTGTCTACACTCGTCTATCTTCTGCTGGCATTCGGCCTGATGTTTATCGGGAAGTATGTTTACCAGCTTTTTAATCCTGGGATCAACGTTATGCAGGAACTTGTTTTCAAGGATAACCTGGCATTTGCCGTAGCCCATACAGGGTATTTCGTCGGACTGGTACTTTCTCTGGGAGGCGCCTTGTTCGGGGAAAGCCATGGGTTTCTGATGGACATCGTTTATATACTGATCTATGGAATCGTGGGAATCCTGTTATTGAATTTATCAGTTGTTGTGAACAGCCAGTTCATTCTGAGGAAATTCAGTGTTCAGAAGGAAATTATCCAGGACCAGAATGTCGGCACGGGTGTAGTGGAAGCTGCATTGGCAATTTCGACCGGACTTATTATCCTTGCTTCTCTAACAACGGAAGGAGGAAATATCTTCACAGCACTTTCCTATTGGATCATAGGAATCACGATCCTTATTCTGACCTCTTACGTGTATAGCTGGATAATTCCCTATAACCTGCAGGAACATATCGAACGTGACAATGTGGCCGTCGGTATCGGATTTTCAGGAGCGCTGATCGCAATTGCCAACCTGATACGCTTTGCGCTGAGCAAGGACTTTGTGAACTGGGGCGTTACCTTCAA
>JBJKSY010000381.1:0-6366 GCA_046703645.1 Cyclobacteriaceae bacterium | reverse complement strand
GGTGTCCTCAACAGTGTCTTCGGCATTTTCATCGGGGGAAGCTATTCCGATATACTTTCCAAAAAGAAAAGCAGAGATGATTAATCCAAAGATAAATACCGGCCCGACTTCTAATACTCTCCGCAATTGATTGTTATTTCAACTTTGAATTTATCAAAAATAGGCAATACTGATCAGTTATGTATTATTCTCCTGCTTTAATGTATTCCGCGTTGACGATTTCCCTCGAAAATAAATGCCGGAATAATGATTTTAATCCGACCTTGCATTATGCAAAATGTCTGACATTACCATGGCTATCATGCACAAATCAAAGAAGGAACCCTTAAGAAAAGCATAAATAAAAAAACCGCATGAAGCGGTTTGCATGAAATTTTGTGGAGCATATCGGAGTCGAACCGATGACCTTGGCGCTGCCAGCGCCACGCTCTAGCCAGCTGAGCTAATGCCCCTTTTTTATCTGCCGAAGCCTTGGCGAAGGCTGATTTCTGTCGAAGTCCCAATATTACAGGATCAAGGCAGATCTATATTTGCTTTTTCGCCCCGCAAACTTACTGAAATAAAAATATTTTTTCAGTATCTGGGTCTTCTTGCTTTTACAAATATACTCCGGTAATAATCATTTAAGAGATTAGCCTCGATCACTCCCCTGCTTGACGATGCATGGATGAATTTGATAAGATCATTGCCATGACGATATGTTATAAGACCTGCATGAGTGATCCTTCTCTTTCCCTTTTTTGCAGCAAAAAAAACCATATCGCCGGGTTTAAGTTCATCGATATAAATCCTTTTACCTGTTTTCGATTGTTGTTTTGCAGTCCTGGGCAAAGTAATCCCTGCTGATTTGAATGAAATATACAAAAGACCGGAACAATCAATTCCTGATCTCGACATTCCTCCGTATCGATAGGGAGTTCCCAGGTACGATCTGGCCGTGGATATCACCCGTTCAACTTTTTGGGTTTTAGACAGACGTGTGCCCACACACCCTGACAGGGAAAATATTAGGAAAGCTGAAATTATTATATGCCAGGCTTTAGCCATCTTTGCGGATACACGATAATACAAAAAAATAACTATAAAGATATGTGCGGAATCACCGGAATTTATGCATTTAACGAGATCGGCAGATTCCATATCATTAACCTGCAGAAATCAACAGACATCCTGAAACACCGTGGCCCGGATACCCAGGGAACTTACCTGCAATATTATGTCGGCCTTGGTCATCGAAGGTTATCAGTTATCGACCTGAGCAATGAGGCCAATCAACCTATGTCCGATAAGACCGGAAGATATTGGATTGTTTATAACGGGGAAATTTATAATTATAAAATCCTGCGTGAAGAATTGATTCAGAAAGGAATCATCTTTAGTACTCAATCCGATACCGAAGTGCTGCTTAATCTGTTTATTCACGACGGCATCGATGGAGTCAGGAAATTGAACGGTTTTTTTGCATTTGCCATTTACGACCAGCAAACGGAAGAACTGATTATTGTAAGAGACCGTTACGGGATCAAACCTTTATATTACTATCTGGATGAAGATAAAATCATATTTGCTTCCGAATTAAGATCCATCCTTGCATTCGGAATTCAGAAACTGATCAATCCTCATGCCTTGAACTTTTTTTTTCAATTGAACTATATTCCAGCCCCACTCTCGATAATAAACGGTGTTCATAAACTTTTGCCCGGTAATGCCATTCAAATAAAAAATAAACAGGTTTTTATTCGATCCTGGTACAATCTGCCTGCGGTTGATCGAGATGTTTCTTTAAAAAATAAACCGGAACTCAAGACTCAAATCCGATCGCTACTCGAAAAATCGGTTAGTCGTAGGCTGGTATCCGATGTTCCGTTAGGCACCTTTTTAAGCGGCGGTCTGGATTCGTCCATAATCACGGCACTGGCTTCCCGAATTAAGCCCGACCTAAATACTTTTTCGATCGGCTTCAGCGACAATTCTTTCTTCGATGAAACTCGTTATTCACGGCTTATTGCCAGGTATTTCAAAACAAATCATACCCAAATTTTGCTGACTGAAAAGGATATGTTCGATCATCTCTTTTCCCTGCTGGATCATCTGGATGAGCCCTTTGCCGATTCCTCCGCCCTGCCGGTCTATATTCTGAGTAAAGAAACGCGCAAACATGTAACCGTGGCCTTATCCGGCGACGGAGCCGATGAACTATTTGGCGGTTATTACAAACACCAGGCATTCTACAGAGCTCTTTATCCAGGTATCACAGAACATCTGACCTATTACAGCCGGTTTATCTGGAGCATTTTACCCCGATCAAGGAATGATTTTATAAGCAATAAATTCCGTCAGTTGAAACGGTTTACTGACGGATTCAGGCTTTCTCCGGATGAACGATACTGGAGGTGGTTAAGCCTCAACAGTGAAAAAAATGTTTCCCGGTTATTAAATCCGGATTTCCTGGAAAATCTGACGCCGGAATTCAGCACGGCCATGAAACATGAATGGGTTGGAAATCTTTCTGCGGATTTGGATTCAATTCTTACCGCGGATTTCCGGTTTCTGCTTCCGAATGACATGCTTTATAAAGTCGATTCCATGTCAATGGCACATGGACTCGAAGTGAGGGTGCCTTTTCTTGATCATGATCTTGTTGAGTATGTGAATGCAATTCCGGCTAAGATGAAAATGCCGCATGGAGAAAAAAAGGCACTTCTGAAGGAGACATTCAGTGATATAATTCCTGCGAAGATCCTGCACCGGAGAAAAAAGGGATTTGAAGTCCCGCTTCTCAGATGGATGCGTACCGGGCTGGATTCATTGATCAATGACCGGTTATTGAATGATTCCTTCATTATGGAACAGGGAATTTTTAATAAACAGGAAATTAAAACTTATAAAAACAGGTTAAAAAGTTCTTCCCCCGGGGATGTACATGCCCACCTCTGGGCTCTCATAGTTTTTCAATGGTGGTGGAAGAAATATATTCAATAGGTGATAATATTGTAAAATAATTGACAGGACCGACAGGTATGGCTGATACTAATAAGGAGCAATTTGCAAGGTTTTCACAGACATTCAGGGGAGAATTCTATTATGACGATATCCTCAGGAGGCTTTATTCGACCGATGCCTCCGCCTACAGAGAAATGCCGTTAGCCGTTGCCCTTCCGCGATCTGTGGACGATATTCATAAAATCATCCGGTTCGCGAAAGAATTGAAATCATCAATAATCCCTAGGACTGCCGGGACTTCTCTTGCAGGACAGGTCGTGGGAAACGGCATAGTTGTGGATGTTTCGAAACATCTCAATAAAATCCTTGAGGTCAATCAACAGGAAAAATGGGTCCGTGTACAACCGGGTGTGATCCGTGATGAACTTAACATGTATCTCAAACCGCTGGGACTTTTTTTCGGACCTGAAACTGCCACCGCCAACCGGGCCATGATCGGCGGAATGGTGGGCAATAATTCCTGTGGCTCAAATTCCCTGATTTACGGAAGCACGCGTGATAACCTTCTTTCCCTGAAAATGATCCTTTCTGACGGGAATGAAATAATAATTGGTGAAATGACTACCGATGATCTCAATGCAAAATGCAGTGGTATCGGTGTTTCGGGCAAACTGGAACAGGAAATTTATACCGAAATAAGAAATATTCTTTCCGACCCGGTTAACCAGCAGGAAATTGAAAATAATTTCCCTAAAAAATCGATCAAACGAAGGAATCACGGATATGCAATAGATGTTATGCTTGAATCGGACCCATTTAAGAACAATGGAGTTCCGTTTAACTTATGCAAGCTTATTGCCGGCTCTGAGGGTACACTTGGTTTTATAACAGAGATCAGGCTTAAACTGAATGAACTTCCTCCAAAGAACAAGGCCCTCGTATGTGTCCATTTCGAATCCCTTTATCAGTCGTTTGAGGCTAATCTCGTCGCCCTGAAATATAAGCCGCATGCCGTAGAGCTTATCGATCATTTCATCCTTGATTGTACAAAACAAAATATCGAGCAGAATAAAAACCGTTTCTTCATACAAGGCGAACCCAAGGCCATTCTTATTGCGGAGCTGGCTGCCGAATCGGAGGAAAAACTGGATGAAAAAACGGGCCAACTGATCAACGAGCTTAAATCAAATGGGTATGGCTACCATTATCCGGTACTTAAAGGTGACGATATTTCAAGAATCTGGGCGCTTCGCAAAGCCGGCCTCGGATTATTATCCAATATTCCCGGCGACGCAAAACCGGTTCCGCTCATTGAGGATACCGCCGTTGATGTAAGTGATCTTGCAGATTATATCCGGGAAATGAATGACCTGCTGGCAAAACATAATCTCTACTGTGTTCATTACGCCCATATAGGTTCGGGCGAGATCCATCTCAGGCCAATTATAAACCTCAAAACCCACGAAGGTCAGCAGTTATTCAGGACTGTACTGGAAGAGGTTGCGGCACTGGTAAAGAAGTACAAGGGATCCCTTTCGGGCGAACATGGCGACGGAAGATTACGGGGCGAATTCATACCATTCATGGTAGGACGGCACAACTATGACCTGATCGAAAAAATTAAAAAAAACTTTGACCCTGATAACATTTTCAACCCCGGAAAGATCGTAAGAACCCCTTCGATGAATACCAGCCTCAGGTATCAGGCAGACAAGGAAATCCCTGATATAAAGACCTATTATGATTTTTCTTCCACGCGGGGGGTTTTGCGTGCGGCGGAATTATGTAATGGTTCCGGCGATTGCAGGAAAACTCAACTTACAGGGGGAATTATGTGTCCGAGCTACATGGCCACCAGGGATGAAAAGGATACCACCCGGGCAAGAGCCAATATCCTTCGTGAGTTTCTGACGAATTCCGATAAGGAAAATCGATTCGACCACCAGGAAATAAAATCCGTTCTCGATCTCTGCCTTTCCTGTAAAGGTTGTAAATCTGAATGCCCGTCCAATGTGGATATGGCCAAGCTCAAAGCCGAATTTCTGCAGCAATATTATGATTCGAACGGAGTTCCCCTGCGATCTTACCTGATCGCGGCCATTACTAAAATCAACCATGCTTTTTCTGTATTTCCATGGTTGTATAATTCATTCATGAAATTCAATCCGACAGGGAAACTGATCAAATCAATACTTGGATTTGCTCCCCTCCGGAAACTGCCCCTGCTGCACGGCTATACCCTTAAGAAATGGTATAATCGAAATTATTATAAATTAAAGCCGGCAAACCCCGTTAAGAAAATTCTATTCTTTAATGACGAATTCACAAATTATAATGATGTATTGGCCGGTGAAGCCGCAATAAAACTCCTTGCCGGACTTGGTTATGACGTTCAGATCCCGGAAACTATGGAAAGCGGCCGTACTTTCATTTCAAAAGGGCTGTTGAAAAAAGCCGGGCAGATCGCTTTGAAAAACATAATGACCTTAAAGGATCAGGTATCGGAAAAAATACCCATGATCGGCCTTGAGCCTTCAGCGATTCTTACCTTCCGGGATGAATATCCTGATCTCTGCGGAGACGATCTTCGCGAAACCGCTAAAAAACTTGGGCAGAACACACTGACATTTGAAGAATTCATCAGCAATGAATTCGAGGCAGGCCGTATCAAAAGGGAAAGCTTTACTGGTGATAAAGCGAAAATACTGATGCATGGGCATTGTTACCAGAAATCACTTTCTTCGCCAACGTTTACTAAAAAATCCCTTTCGATACCTGCTAACTATACAGTTCAGAATATACCTTCAGGCTGCTGCGGAATGGCAGGTTCATTCGGTTATGAAAAGGAACATTATGAAGTCTCCATGAAGATCGGCGAGCTGGTCCTGTTCCCGGCTGTCCGTAACGCAGAAGAAAATACCCTCATTGCAGCCGCAGGAACAAGCTGCCGTCACCAGATAATGGATGGAACAAAAAAAAGGGCATTCCACCCGGCTGAAATTTTATGGGACGCATTCCTAAAACCGGAATAAAACTTCCGGCTTAAACTTCACTTACAATAATTTAATTTAGGATAGGAGGGATTATTTTGGGGTTTCCTTGTTTACTATTTTCAATCTATAAATCCGAATAATATATTGTTTTCAAGGTAGTCAGTAAATTTCCATATTACATTAAGACTTTAAGACAAGTCTTATATTTATTCGATTTTCCATCATTTGGATGAATGCAGTTAAAATAAATGAAATCTGTCACCCTCCTGGCCGGGCAGGCCTCGTGAACCCGTTTCAGCCGCTTTTAATCCGCACAAGGCCCGGCTAACCCGAAGATGAAAAGAAGGCTGAACCGGTTTCACTGGTTATCAACGCCATAAATGAACTTGTTAAAATTGAAGAATTTCATTCCTACCAGGAAGATTTCAAA
>JBJKSY010000380.1:0-10393 GCA_046703645.1 Cyclobacteriaceae bacterium | reverse complement strand
CTTTGATTTTTCTTTTGTAAGTACAAGTGATATTTACAAGGCACTATCCACTATTCTGGGCGGATTTACCGCCAGCATTCTTCTGATGATCATTGGCGGATTTCATTTTACAAAGAGCAAGGCTTTCAAACGGATTGCCCTGGTGGATACCCAGGAGAAATCCAGCGGATATGTTACCAAATTCCGGCAGGAATCATTAATTGGAAAAAAAGGAACGGCTTACTCAGTATTACGCCCTGCAGGCAAGGTAATGATCGACGGGAATATTTATGACGCCTATACCCGGGGAGAATATATCGGGAAAGACGAAAAAATAGTGGTCATAAGTGAAGAAGGCACCACCCTGAAAGTACGTCTTGTCAATTAAGGTATGAAAATTCTGGGCATAATTCCTTCGCGTTATGGATCAACCCGATTTCCGGGGAAACCCCTGGTGGATATTAAGGGTAAATCGATGATATGGAGAGTTTACGAACAATCTGCGAAATCAGGTCTTATCGACAAATTGATCGTTGCCACGGATGATTCCCGCATATATCATGAGATCACATCCCGCGGGGGTGAGGCGGTAATGACTTCGACCGAACATAAAAACGGTACGGAAAGATGCGTGGAAGCCCTTGAGAAATCCGGCACGGAATATGATTATGTGATCAATATACAGGGTGATGAACCCTTTATGAAACCTGAACACATTGACAAATTGGCAATTCTGCTGGATGGAACGACGGAAATTGCCACGCTCGTCACAAACATAAAGGATGAAAGAACGTTATGGAATGAAGGAGTGGCGAAAGTGATCCTGAATAAAGATAAGGAAGTTTTATATTTCAGCAGGCAGGTGATCCCCTTCCTGAAAGGATATGCCACCCGTGAATGGCCCGGCAGATTTCCTTTTTATAAACATGTTTCATTATATGGCTACCGGTCGGATATCCTGAAGACCATTTCCACGCTTCCTCCTTCCCCGCTCGAAACAGCGGAATCACTGGAACAACTGAGGTGGCTTGAAAATGGTTACCGAATAAAGGCAGATGTAACCGATTATCATGGCGTAAGCATCGACACGCCTGAAGATCTGGAATATATGCTTCAACATATAACCATTACTGATTAAATTTGAAGATGATAAAAATTGAATTCATGAAGAGGATATTATTAGTTGCCCAGATAATGGTCTTCCTGATCCTGGTATCGTGCCGTGAGGACAAAGCCCAGGGATATGACATAACCGTCAAGATCAGGAACTTCAAGGATACGGTGGCATACCTGGGCTATAATTTCGGTGATCAGAAATTTGTCAAGGATACTTCCAAAGTCTTCAATGGGAACACCCTTCATTTTCACAGCGATACCGCCCGGCTTCCCCAGGGAATATATTTTGTTTATTCACCGGGCGTCTATTTCGAATTTATCGTGAATGAACCCAGGTTTACCATTGAAACCGATACGGCTGATTATGTAGGAGATATGAAGATTATAGGTTCCAGGGAAAACAAGGTGTTCAATGATTTTCAGAAATTCATGGCAGGCAAGCAGGCTGAGAGCACCAGGATAAGTGCAGAGCTCGATTCCATGAACAAGCAACATGACACTACCGCCATGGAAGCACTTCGGAAAAGAGCCGTTGAAATCGGTGATTCCGTAAAATTATTTCAGCAGGGGATAATAAGGGATAACCCGGGCACCTATGTTGCAAAACTCGTGGAAGGGATGCAGAAGCCTGTTGTTCCCGATCCTCCTAAAAGCGATACGGGAACCGTTGCCAGGAACTGGAAGTTCTATTATTATAAGGATCATTTTTTTGATAATTTCAACCTGGCCGATTCAGGACTGCTGCGATCTCCCATTTACCAACCCAAGGTCGACGAATACATGGACAAACTAACCCTGCAGGAACCGGATTCCATAGAAGCAGCAGCCGACTACCTGCTCAAAAAAGCCAGCCCCAACAAGGAAACATTTCGTTATATGCTTGTGAAACTTACCAACAAGTATGAGACTTCCAATATCATGGGAATGGAAAGGGTGTTCGTTTACCTGGCTGAAAATTACTACCTGAACGGAAAGGCATTCTGGGCAGACACGGCCCTGATCCATAAATTCGATAAAAGAGTTAAACAGCTCAAGCCGAACCTGATCGGAAATATTGCGCCGGACATGACACTCCTGGATACGCTTATGCACCCGGTTCGTTTGAGTGATCAGCATCACCGGTTTACCATATTGTATTTTTATGATCCTGATTGCGGTCATTGTAAAAAAACCACACCGATCCTGTATGACTTATACCAGAAGCAGTTGAAAGCCAAAGGAGTGGCTGTATGGGCGGCCTGTATCGTGACTGATATCAAGAAATGGAAAGCATTTGTGCGGAATGATCACCTGAAAGGCTGGATCAATGTGGCCGATCCTTACCTGCATGATAATTTCAGGGCGGAATATGATGTTGAAAGCACACCGACGATATATATCCTTAATTCAAAACGGGAGATCATCGCAAAACGGCTGGGTGTCGACCAGATCAACGATTTTATCGACAAGATGATCGAATTCGAAAATAATAAAAAGAAAACATCATAGGGACCTTTGCCGGGATTCTCCTGATTTCCTGTTTGTAACTCATTTTAAAAAGCATAATTTTATCCCCGGGAGGGGAACGCATTTTTTGTGAAAATTTCGCAAGGCTTCAGCAAAACCCTGTTACCATCATATTCATGAAGAAGTTTTTATTGACATTTCAACTGATCATCTTCCTCCTCGCGGTTTCGTGCCAGCAGGATCGGGCACAGGGGTATGATATCACCTTAAAGATCAGGGATTGTAAAGACAGCATTGCCTACCTGGGATATAATTTCGGTGACCAGAAATTTATCAAGGACACTGCCCTGATGGTCAACGGGGATACTTTTCATTTTCACAATGACACTACCCATCTCACGCAGGGTATTTACTTCCTGTATTCCCTGGGCATGTATTTCGAATTCATAGTTAATGAACCCCGCTTCACTCTTATAACAGATACGGCTGATTACGTGGGTGACATGAAGGTTATCGGTTCTAGGGAGAATTCGGTTTTCAATGCTTACCAGAAGTACATGGCCGCCAGGCATGAGGAAGGCTCGAAAATCGGCGCAAGGATCGACTCTCTGCAGAAAGCCCATGATACAACGGGAATGGCTGATTTAAAGGAAAAGATTAAGACCCTCTCGGATCAGATAGAGGAATACCGGAACGAAGTGGTTGAAAACAATCCCGGAACTTTTGTGGCCAAGCTTGTCAGGGCAACCGAGAAACCCAATGTTCCCGATCCTCCCAATAATGACGAAGGTTCTTTAGAGGGTAATAAATGGCAATTCTATTATTATAAAAATCATTTCTTCGACAATTTCAACATGGCCGACTCCGGCCTGCTGAGATCACCCATATACCAGCCGATGGTCGATGAATATATGGACAAGCTTACCGTGCAGGATCCTGACTCCCTGGATGCGGCCGCCGATTACCTGTTGAAGCTGGCTTCTCCGAACAAAGAAACCTTCAGGTATCTACTGGTAAAACTGACCAATAAATATGAATCCTCTAACATAATGGGGATGGAACGCGTATTTATTCACCTGGCCGAAAATTATTACCTGAATGGCAAAGCTTTCTGGGCTGACACATCGCTTATCCAAAAGTTCAGGCACAGGGTCGACCAGCTTAAGCCCAACCAGATAGGAAATATTGCACCTGCAATGACCCTTGTTGATACACTCATGCATCCTGTGAGCCTGAGTGACATTCATAACCGTTTTATCATCCTTTATTTTTATGATCACGACTGCGGGCATTGCAAAGAAGAGACTCCCATTCTCTATGATGAGTACCGGAAGCAACTAGCCGGTAAAGATGTTGCCGTGTGGGCTGCCGACATCATGAACAACCTTCGGGGTCCTGATGATGTACAGCCCAGTATTAAAAATTGGAAGGGATTCATCAGGGTTCATCATTTAAATGGATGGATCAATGTTGCAGATCCCGGTTACCATGACAACTTCAGGGCCGAATACGATGTGGAAGTAACCCCGACAATATATATTCTGAATTCCAAAAAAGAGATCATAGCCAAAAGGATAGGGATAGAACAGATCCCTGATTTTATTGATAGAATGATCGAAATGGAGAATAAAAAGACAATCAACGCCGAGAAAAAATAACCCCGGTTCCCTGCATGAATGAAGGGAATTAATGCTGTATCCCGAAGCCTTTATATCCTTTGAATACGCCCGGGGTAATATCCAGTTTATCGACATGTGCCGATACCGGGCCTTTTTCGCACCAGAGGATGTAATGATCAAGGTCCTGTTCTTCACCCTCGGCTTCGATAAATACCGATCCATCCATCATATTCCGTACGTATCCTGATATATGAAATTCTTTGGCTTTGATGACGGCATAATACCGGAAACCTACTCCCTGTACTCTTCCTGAAATATTCAGTTGAACCGACTTTACCATTATTTTATATTTTCCAGGGCTTCTTTCATTATCTTCGGGCCCGAAGAAGTTCCGATCCTGTCGGCGCCTGCTTCTACCATGCTTGCAGCCGTTGAAAAATCACGGATTCCTCCTGAGGCTTTTATGCCTATATGTGATGGTAACACGGAACGCAAGAGCCGGATATCTTCTATCGAAGCCCCGGCAGGTCCGAACCCCGTTGATGTTTTCACAAAATCCGCTTCAGAATTTCTGCATATCTCACAGGCTTTTACAATTTCATCCCTGCTCAGGTAGCAGGTTTCAATGATCACCTTAAGAATGTGGCCGGATTCATGAACCAGAGAAGCACAACGTGCGATTTCAAGTTCTGCGAGCGACGGATTCGTTTTAAAATATGAAAGATTCCACACCAAATCGATCTCGTCGGCTCCGTCACCAATAAGCCTGTTTATTTCTTCCAGCTTGCATTCCGTCAGGCTGTATCCGAGAGGGAATCCCGCAGGCGCCACAACCTGGATGTCATTATTACCCACCAGGCTCCTGGCCTTCTTGATCCAGCATGGAGGTACACAGACCCCGGCAAAACTATAACGGATGCTGTTGCTGACTTCTTCCTCCAACTGGTGCTCATTTATATCCGGCCTGAGCAGAGTATGTTCGATAAACCTGTTGATGTGTTCCATGGTAAAAAAATAAATGTCGATAAAGTTATGGATTTTATTGCAGCCGTCAGAACCTTACAATAAGTTCCTGCATTTTGCGGGTTTCAAAATGCCTGACGGTACCGGGATTGTGATAATTCTGAAGTTAATATAGCCGTATGCCCGGAGAGACGCGAAACTTTTCGCCGGAAAGATATTCCTGTGAATTAAACCGGTATTACTGAATTGCCCTAATGATACATCCCGCAAACCTTGCAGTACTTCTTTTTGCCCGGGGGTCTTTTCTTGGGGGGATGTTTATGGCCAAAATAGGTAGGATCAGAATACTGCGGCTTTTTCATTTCCCTTTCCATTTTTTTATACTTCTTGGCATTGGCCTCCATCCGGTCATAATATTCCTGTACTTCCTGGTCAAACCGGTTGGCATACCTTACATGGTGTCTCGCTCTTTTTTTATCGACTTTCTGGGGGTTAATGTCATAAGTTGCACCCCGGTCATATTGTGCATTCTGTTCGATATACCTTGGATTTTTTACCGATTGGGCGAAAAGTGGCGAAATACAGATCAGTGAAAGGAAAATAATTGATAAACACAATTTATTCATAACACCTAATTTATATAATTAACATGAAAAATGTTAATCTATTGTATGTTGTCTGGTGTTTTTGAGCCGTTCCGGGGAATCTAGCTTATGGTAGATCCCTTATCCGTGATATCATCGGCCCTTAGAAAAGCGAATTTACCGTTAAAATCCTCTGACATCAGGATCATTCCCTGGGATTCAATTCCCATCATTTTCCTGGGCTTTAAATTCACAAGGAGCACTACCTTCTTCCCGATTACATCCTCAGGGGAATATTGTTCGGCAATCCCGCTCAGTATATTTCTTTTTTCAGAGCCTATATCGACGGTCAGTTGAAGTAATTTCTTTGATCCTTTGACGGCGGTTGCTTCAAGGATCTGTCCGATCCGCATGTCGAGTTTGGCGAAGTCCTCATAGGGTATTTCGGGCTTTAAAGGTGCATAATTTACCGGTGCCTGTCCCTGGCCGGCTATTTTTGTTTCGGCTAATTTGCGAACCTGTTTTTCCACCTGATCGTCTTCAATTTTATCAAATAACAGGGCTGCCTCCTTTATTCTCGTTCCTTCCCTGAGCAAGTCTTTTTTATTCCCCAGGTTCCAGTCGAAATCCTGTATCTGGAAGATATCCCGGATTTTGGCAGCCGTGAAAGGCAGGAAAGGTTCCCCGTAGATTCCAAGTTTGGCCGATATTTCCAAAGCTATGCTTAAAATAGTTCCCACCCTGGCCTTATCATCTTTCACAATCTTCCAGGGTTCTGTTTCTGCAAGATATTTATTTCCTGACCTTGCAATTTCCATGTAATATGCCAGCGCTTCGCGAAATTTAAAATTTGAAATTGATTCGGCGATTTTATCCGGAAGCTCGCTGATCTTTTCCAGTACCGAATTGTCTATGTCCAAAACTTTTTCACGGCGGGGCACCTTGCCCTCAAAGTGTTTTTGTGTTAAAACAAAGGCACGGTTCACGAAATTTCCGAGAATGGCGACCAATTCACTGTTGTTCTTTGCCTGAAAGTCTTTCCAGGTGAAATCGTTATCCTTGGTTTCAGGCATATTTGCACACAGTACGTACCGGAGCACATCCTGTTTTCCCGGAAAATCTTCAAGGTATTCGTGCAGCCAGACAGCCCAGTTCCTGGAAGTGGAGATCTTGTCGTTTTCAAGGTTCATGAATTCATTGGCCGGCACATTGTCAGGGAGAATGAATTCACCGTGTGATTTCAGCATGGAAGGAAATATCAGGCAATGAAATACTATATTATCCTTCCCGATAAAATGGACCAGTCGCGTATCTTCCGATTTCCAGTAAAGTTCCCAGTCTTTATTATGATCTTCCGCCCATTGACGGGTTGCTGAAATATAACCGATGGGCGCATCGAACCATACATAAAGCACTTTGCCTTCTGCACCCTGAATGGGTACCGGAATTCCCCAATCCAGATCGCGTGTCACTGCCCTGGGGTTCAGGCCGGAATCCAGCCAGCTTTTGCACTGACCATAAACATTAACCTTCCATTCTTTATGAGTTTCAAGGATCCATTCCTTGAGCCAGGGCTCGAACCTGTCGAGAGGAAGGTACCAGTGCCTGGTTTCCTTTAAAACGGGCTTTTCGCCCGATAACATGGATTTCGGGTTGATAAGATCTGACGGGCTCAGGGTCGATCCGCAATTCTCGCACTGGTCACCGTAGGCGTTCTGATGCCCGCAACGGGGACAGGTACCTGTTATATACCTGTCGGCAAGGAATTGCCCGGATTTCTCGTCATAATATTGTTCTGAGGTCTTTTCAATGAAAATATCCTTATCGTATAATTTCCTGAAAAAATCCGAAGCAGTCTGGTGGTGAAGTTTTGATGAGGTGCGGTGATAAATATCGAAACTGATCCCAAAATCGGAAAATGATTTCTTAATAAGCGGGTGGAATTTGTCCACTACCTCCTGGGGAGTGATATTTTCCTTCCTGGCCCTTATGGTTATCGGAATGCCATGTTCGTCGGAGCCGCAAACAAAAATTACATCTTCATGTATCATCCGGAGGTACCGGGCGTAAATATCAGCCGGGATATAAACGCCGGCCAGGTGGCCGATATGAATGGGGCCGTTGGCGTATGGCAGGGCGGCCGTGATGGTATGCCTTTTGTATTTTTGGGATTCTTGCATCGGGAAAATTTTATGCAAAGATAATCATATTCAATTTTCGCTGCAGATTTCAGGATCATGCGGCCATTCAACTCTTATTGATGGCGAAAAAGGTTTCAGGATATGAATAATGAATCGGGAAAAAAATACTGACATGCTTAATTTTTTTAAATAATAATATAGCTTGAAAATATATTTTTAACTATCTTGTGGCCCGACTTTAAATGTCCGATCCGCTACATGCACATACTTATTGGTTGAAATGGTGGTCGATTCAACAAATTTATTTTAATGTTATCTTGTCGGAATATTAAATGACTTTTCAATACGATCATTTTTTAGAGGCCGTGCAAAGTCCTGCCTTGCTGTTAAATTCAACCGGTAACATTGTCAGTGCAAATCAAAAAGCTGCTGTATTGTTCGGTTCAACTCCTGAGAATATCAGGGGGAAATCGGCCGATCTCTTCCTGCGAACCGGGAAAGGCGATGTAAGGGAGCTTATAACCGATACCCGGAACGGGACCGGTTATTGCACCGGAACTAACGGGGATCCTTCTTCCTATGAATTCAGGTCGGAATTGCTGGTGAATGGAAGCGAAAAAAACTTTTTGATTACTCTTAAAACGAGAGATGTTATTCCGGAAACAGATATTACGGTTAAATCGGCCGGTAAAGAACCGGAAATCAAGCTTGATGAAGTGAATTTCAGGAAAGAGCTGGAAGTCATCAAGGACAGGTACCGCCTTGCGGTCGAAGCCAGCCAGACCGGCGTGGGGGATTACAGTTTCGAAAATAAAACCCTGATTATCGATGATAGCCTTCAGGAATTGCTGGGCTATACTGAAAATCCAAGCAGTTCGATAGATTTCTGGAGTAATATCATTCATCCCGATGATCGCAAGGCTGCCTTCGATACTATTTCAAGATATATCGGGGAGGGTAAAACTTATATCGAACTGACTTTCAGAATAAGGCATCAGCGGAGGATTTACCTGTGGATACTTTGCCGCGGAAAGATCCTTTACAATCACAACTCACCTATAAGGCTCATTTTCGCACTTACCGACATTACTGAACGGGTTGAAAGGACCGAGTTATTGAATAAGACTTTGGTCAACTTTAAATCCGTTTTTGATGCTTTCCCTGATCTTTTTTACAGGTTGAACAGGCTTGGGGATTTTCTGGAAGTAATGGCCGGAAACCGGGAAGACCTGATCTGGCCCGATTATGAATATTATACAGGAAGGAATATCAAAGAAATTTTCCCGGAAAATGTTTATTCATCCTTTTATAAGACCCTTGCCGTTTCTTTTGATTCCAGGCAGATAGAATCCTGTGTTTACAGCCTGACCCAGAATAATTCAGAAAAGCATTTTGAGGCCCGGATCAAGGCAATATCTGAAAATGAAGCCATTGTAATAGTCAGGAATATCACTGAATCGGTAAAAAACAACCTGGAGCTGATTGAAGCCAGGAGGACGGCTGAAGAGGCGTTGAAGGCCAAGGAAGATTTTCTTTCTGCCGTCAGCCATGAAATACGCACGCCCTTGAATGTTGTCCTGGGAATGACTTATCTTCTTTTGAATAATCAGCCCCGGGAAGATCAGTTGAAATACATAAATACCCTTAAGTTTTCATCATCCGGCCTGGTGAACATGATCAATGACCTGCTGGATCTGTCCAAGATCCAGTCGGGACGGTTTGAACTTGAAAATATAAGCTTTAATATGCGGGACTTCCTGTATGACCTGGGAGAAAGTTATAAGACCCAGTTCGATAACAGGCCTGTGGAATTCAGCCTGGAGGTGGCGGAAGATCTGCCCGAGGTTGTGGTGGGCGATCCGAAACGTCTCGCACAGATTTTAAATAACCTGCTTAATAATGCTTCCAAGTTCACTGAGAAAGGGTTTGTGCGCCTCCGGGTATCTTCAAATAAAATGCATGATCCGGGGAAGACGCTTTTTGAATTCGAGGTCAGCGATTCAGGTATCGGCATCGATCCTTCCAATATTAACCTGATCTTCGAACCGTATGTCCAGAGCACAAGGGATACCTACAGGAAGTACGGGGGAACAGGTCTCGGCCTGGCCATCATTAAACAATTGCTGGAGATTCAACAGGGAACCATTGAAGTAAGCAGCCAGTTGGGAAAGGGTTCGGCTTTTACGGTTACCCTGCCGTTTGTTATTGCCAAGGCCAGCGAAGTGCCTGAATATTTTGAAAATACTCCGGCCCAGAATGCCCTAAAGGATAAAGACCTGAGAATATTATATGCAGATGATGTTGCCTCCAACCGTTTCCTCATGGAAGGTTATTTTGATCTGTGGGGATGCAGCCTGGAGACAGCCAATGACGGTCAGGAAGCCGTAAATAAGACACTTGAAAAGAAATTCGATGTGATACTGATGGACATCCAGATGCCAGTGCTGAATGGATTCAGAGCATCGGTGGCTATCCGTCAGCCGGAGAATCCCAATAAAGAGTGCCCCATCATAGCCATTACGGGAGATATAAACCCCGGAACCAA
>JBJKSY010000379.1:0-2490 GCA_046703645.1 Cyclobacteriaceae bacterium | reverse complement strand
TCGAAGATTCCGCCTTCCGGCCTCCAGATCATCGTTTCGTTCACCCTGTAGGTCCGGTCCACATCAGGGTGAAAGTCATCATAGCTCAGTTCAAACTTTATATAATTGAAAGTTATCAGGCAGACAGCTATTCCGATAGCCAGGCCGAAAATATTGATCGAAGAATATCCCTTGTTCCGGAGAAGACTCCTCCACGAAATTTTCATATGACTTTTCAGCATCATCAGGTTCAATATATTCAGGTTTAAATTATTCCTGAGTATTATCCCGGGCCGGAAGAAATATAAGGTCTTTAATAAGAATTTATGCCTGGCTTTCCTGTTCCCATATTTCCTGACGTCTACCTCAAATTCTTCCAGCAGGTCTCCTTCAATCCCTTCAATGAGTTCCCCGGGACAGAACCGGTGCAGGAATCTTAGGATCCAGGCCGGGGGTTGCGGTTTGTTGTTGTCGTTCATTTTATTTTCGGAAGTCAGAGGTCAGATACAGGTGGCCGGCGATATCCGGCATCCGGCCGCCGACATAATGTCTTTAAATCATTTGTAATTGGGGTATCATCTTCCATAACTGCTGCCGCGATTCCTTCATGGCTTTCAGCAGGGCCAGCCCTGCATTTGTGATCGAAAATATTCTTTTCCGCCTTCCGCCCCGTGCATTGGTTGCTCCTCCCATCTGCGAGCGTACCAGGCCCTTATCCTCCAGCCTGTACAGGGTTACATGCACCGCGCTGAGGTTGACCTTCCTGTTCACCCTTGATTTTATTTCGCTTACGATCGTATTCCCGTAAGCCTCATCCTGTAATATTCCCACCATCGTCAGTACCAGTTCCTCGAATTCTCCAAGGTATTCCTTATTCATTTCTATATATTTTGTTAAACAAATATACTCATTAGTATATATTTTGTTAAAGAAATAAATTTTTTTTTCAAATTTTTATAATTTCTTCATGCAAGGCGATAAAACTTTTGGGAGGACGGGCCATGAATGTAATATTCCGGTAAATTAGTATACCGGTAAGATCCTGCCTTAATAAAGGGTCTTCTGATTTTTAATTCATCACAGGTCCCGGAAATTTTAGTCTTTTAGTAAGTAATTTACCCTTTTGTCTGAAAATGGAAATGAATACACTCGGTCCCCGTTCTTCAATCAGTCCCGATGAACTTATAAGATACCGCGACAGCATTTACGCACCCGATATGCTGATCACGGCCATCGGCCACCTCGACTTTTTTACCCGGCTTGATGAAACGCCGCTCAATACCGTCAGCATTCTGAATAAATTCCAGTTGAAGGAAAGGCCCGCCGATGTGATGCTCACCCTGTTCAAATCCATGGGTCTGTTAAAATTAAAGAATGAGGTATACCACATTTCGGATCTTGCAAAGGAATATTTTACAAGCACTTCCCAAAAAAGCCTGGTACCTTATTATTCAACGCTGGCTGAAAGGACGGAAGCCCTGCAGATACTGGATGTGCTCAGGACCGGCAAACCTGCCGGGTGGAGCGGCAGAAAAAAGGAGCAGGAGTGGTCGATTGCCATGGGGAGAAACGATTTTGCTGAGATGTTCACTTCAGGGATGGACAGCAGGGGCGCATATTTTGCTCCGGGGCTTACGGCCAATTTCGATTTTTCGAAATTCAATTCCGTGCTGGATGTTGCGGGAGGATCGGGGATCTATGCCATTCATATTAAAAATGAACATCCTTCTATCCGGGCAGGCCTGCTCGAAAAAAGCCCGGTCGACAAGGTTGTCAGGAAAAGCCTGAAAGACAAAGGGTTGTCGGGATTTATTGAAGTGTATGAGGGGGATATGTTCAGGGATGAATTGCCGTCAGGCTTCGATATACACCTGTATTCCCATGTGTTCCACGACTGGGATGTTGAAGATATTGCAAACCTTGCGAAAAGATCCTACGAGTCCCTTAATCCCGGGGGTATCATACTTATCCATGATGCCCATATCAACCGCCAGAAAACGGGTCCCATGTCAGTAGCCGAATATTCGGTGCTGGTGCTCTTTGCAACGAATGGAAAATGCTATTCCGTCGGGGAAATGGAAGAGATCCTGACCGGTGCCGGATTTAAAAAGGTAAAGTACAAACCCACTATCTGGAACCGAAGCATCATTTACGGGTTCAAGGAATAAAAACATATGACCCCTGGCGCCCACAATGATTCAAATGAATTGGATCCCCGGCATCACTGGGACAATATTTATGCCGGTAAATCACCGGAAGAATTAAGCTGGACACAGAAAGTCCCGTCGGCCTCCCTGGAGATGATCCGGGAATTACATTTACCACGATCTGCAAGGATTATCGATGTAGGCGGTGGCGACAGCCTGCTAGCAGATTTCCTGCTGGATGATGGATTCAGGAATATAACAGTCATGGATATATCTGAGAATGGCCTGGAACGGGCCCGGCAGAGACTGGGAGAGAGGGCTTCATTGATAAAATGGATCACAGGCAATATTCTCGATTTTCAAC
>JBJKSY010000378.1:0-2503 GCA_046703645.1 Cyclobacteriaceae bacterium | reverse complement strand
AGCGGACATGACCTGTAATTTCCATATTAATGTTTGACAGTTTAAAAATACTATTCCATCAGGGCCGTCAAAGTATACCTGATATCCGCAATTCGTCAATACCGGGCATATTCAGGGGCAGACCTGTAATAAGCAACCTGGTTATGAATGAAAGGGCCCTGGCAGAAATATGCCCGACCGGAGCCATAGACACCAATCCGGTAAGTATTGATTTAGGCAGGTGTGCTTTTTGCGGTGAATGCGCTCTGCAATATCCCGACAAAATTAAGTTTACAACCGATTATAAAATATCAACCAATAAAAGGGACAGGCTGGTAATCAGAGAAGGTGACAATGAATCTATTAAACTGGATCCGGCTCTTATCCGGAAGGAAATTCACAAAATATTCGGCAGATCGCTCAAATTACGGCAGGTTTCGGCGGGAGGTGATAATAGTTGTGAACTGGAATTAAATGCCTGCGGTAATGTGAACTTCGATATGGGACGCTACGGAATAGAATTTGTCGCATCTCCCAGACATGCTGACGGTATAGTCATCACGGGTCCCATTACTGAAAATATGAATGACCCTCTCCGGATTTGTTATGATGCAATTCCTGATCCTAAAATCATTATTCTTGCAGGGACCGATACTATCAGCGGTGGACTATTTATTGAAAGCCCGTCCATTGACAGGAGATTTTTAAATGAATGCAATATCGATTTGTTTGTTCCGGGAAATCCTGTTCATCCACTTACTTTTATCAACGGTGTTCTCGATCTCATAAAAACCCGTAGCTTGAATCAATAATAAAGCAACATATACCCTGAAATTATTAAGGCTTCTAAGTTTCCGTATCTTTTTTACAAACCTGCATTTAATGTTAATTATTTAACAACCCTGAATTATTCCGGTTGAAGTAATAATCCTATTATTGCAATATATTAATGCTCAAACTCATAAAAAAATGAACAGGCTCCTTAAGCTATGCATTGTATTTATATTGATGCTGCTGACTTCCTGCGGACAGGAAACAGGCAATAATTCCAATACCTATAAAGCCGATGTGATCATTTACGGTGGAACTTCTGCTGCCGTCAGCGCGGCGGTACAGGTGGTAAGAATGGGACAGTCGGTAATAATGGTGTCACCGGCAAAACACCTCGGGGGCATGACATCGTCCGGGCTTGGATTTACCGATACGGGAAATAAGAGTGTTATCGGTGGGATTGCCCGCGAATTCTACCACCGCATCTATAATTATTTCCAGAAGCCCGAAACCTGGAAATGGCAGAAAAAAGAAGATTACGGAAATCTGGGCCAGGGCACACCGGCTATCGACGGCAATAACAGGACACAATGGATCTTTGAACCCCATATTGCAGAAGATGTATTTGAGGACTTCATCAGGGAAAATAAAATCAAAGTGTTCAGAAACGAATGGCTGAACCGGGAAAACGGAGTAAAAATGGAAGACGGCAAAATAATCTCCATCACTACCCTTGGTGAAAAAACTTTCCGGGGAAAATATTTCATCGATGCAACTTACGAGGGTGACCTGATGGCGGCCGCCGGGGTGAGTTATACGGTAGGACGGGAAGCCAACAGCGTTTACGGCGAACAATGGGATGGCGTAGAGAAAGGCGTATTCCAGCACAGGCACAATTTCGACGATTTGAAGATCAGCCCCTATATAATCCCGGGCGATTCATTGAGCGGGTTGGTGCCCCGTGTTTCCGGTGAAGATCCCGGTGAAAACGGTGAAGGCGACAAGAAGGTTCAGGCTTATTGTTTCCGGTTATGCCTTACCAAAAACGATAAAAACAGGGTTCCCTTTACCCGACCTGAAGGATATGACTCGACACAGTACGAATTGCTGGCCCGTGTATACCAGGCCGGCTGGCATGAAACTTTCCAAAAATTTGACCCGATCCCGAACCTGAAAACCGATGTAAATAATCACGGTCCCTTCAGCACGGATGATATCGGAATGAATTATTCCTACCCCGATGCGTCTTATGCCCGAAGGGAGGAGATCATCAAGGAACATGAAACTTATGAAAAAGGACTTTTATATTTTACGGCAACTGACCCTCGTGTACCGAAGGATATCAGGGAAGAAATGAAAAAATGGGGGTATGCCAAAGACGAGTTTACCGATAACGGCAACTGGCCGTACCAGATCTACATCAGGGAAGCCCGGCGCATGCTTGGAACTTTTGTCATGACTGAAAACGAGATCCTCGGTAAAAAGCCGGTGCCGGAATCCATCGGCATGGGATCTTATACGATGGATTCACATAATGTCCAACGGTATATTACGCCTGAAGGATACACACAAAATGAAGGGGATATCGGAGTAGACACCAGACAGCCTTATCAAATAGCCATGGGATCGATCCTCCCCAGGAAAGAGGAATGCCGGAACCTGCTGGTACCGGTCGCTTTGTCAAGTTCACATATCGCCTATGGTTCCATCCGGATGGAACCGGTATTCATGATCCTCGGTCAAAGCGCTGCAA
>JBJKSY010000377.1:0-3746 GCA_046703645.1 Cyclobacteriaceae bacterium | reverse complement strand
GAGGGAAATAAATATTCAAAAGTCACCAAGGGAGGAACCACTCCGCAGGTACAAGCCTCCATACTTTCCCTGTATGACAAAGAAAGATTGACATCACCCTATAAGGATGGCACGCCGACCGACTGGACAACTCTCGACCAGGGAGTAATTTCCCAGTTGAATTCCATATCTTCCCAGGGTGGACAGATACGGATACTCACCAATTCCCTGCTCAGTCCAACCACTAAAGTCGTTTTGAATGAATTTATCGCCAAATATCCCGGCACAAGCCTGGTCATATACGATCCGATAAGCCTTCACGGGATTTTATCAGGCAATAAAACTACGTTTGGAAAAGCGGTTCTTCCTTCATATCATTTTGATAAAGCGAATGTCATTGTTAGTATTGGCGCTGATTTCCTGACCAACTGGATCAACCCTCCGGGTATTATCCGGGATTATGCCGAAACCCGGAAGGTAGGCCCTGACAAGAAAGTGATGTCGAGGCATTACCAGTTCGAAACCACCATGACAACCACCGGCGCAAATGCCGATTACAGGGTACCCATCCGTCCTTCCCAGGAGGGTCTGGTTGCGGCTGCATTATATAACTTAATAGCATCAAAAGCAGGTGCACAGAAAATGAATGTTCCAGCTCTTGACGGTGTAAAGTTCATGGATAAGGCCGCAGAGAACCTTTGGGCAGCCAGGGGAAAATCTTTGGTGGTGGCTGGATCTAATGACCCTGATGTTCAGGTAATTATAAACGGGATCAACCTCCTGTTAGGTAATTACGGCTCGACAATAGATATAAATACACCTTATTATACCCGTCAGGGTGACGAAACCCTGATGAACGAATTTATCGATGATTTGAAATCCGGTAAGATCAAAGGAGTAATCTTCTATAATACCAACCCGGTCTATAATCATCCGAGGGGAGCAGAGATCGCCGCTGCGATAAAAAATGTGCCATTCTCTCTCAGCACCGGCGACCGGATGGATGAAACTACATCACTGGTCAAGCTAATTGCCCCGGATCATCATTTCATTGAATCCTGGAATGATGCTGAACCTGTTCAGGGCCAGCTAAGTCTCTCACAGCCCGGCATTACTCCTTTATTCGATACACGCCAGGCACAGGCCAGTTTCCTGACCTGGACCCTGTCACCTGTAACGGATTACTGGCAGTACCTGAAGGATCAATGGAAGAAAACCTATTTTGCCGGCCAGAAGGTGGTAACGGATTTCCAGTATTTCTGGGATAAATGCCTCTTTGACGGAGTTTACGAATATAGTGCAACACCTGAAAAGGAAATTAAAGTTCCGCCGGTTGATCTGTCCGCCTTGTCGGCAAATATCAGTAAGAATTACACTTCCAATAATACAGCCACGGAAATAGTATTTTATTCGAAACCTTCTGTCGGAGACGGGACATTTGCCAATATTCCCTGGCTCCAGGAAATGCCCGATCCTGTTTCAAGAGCCTGCTGGGATAATTACCTGAGTATTCCCATGAGCATGGCCAGGGAAATGGGAGTGACCATGTACGAGAGCAATACCAAGTATGCCAATCTTACGATAGGCAACAAGACATTTAAAGTGCCGGTAATGGTTCAGCCGGGGCAGGCCAAAGGTACAGTCGCCCTGGCTATCGGTTATGGCAGGGAAAAATCCGGCAAGGTAGGTAATAATGTAGGCATAAATGTGTATCCCCTGATGCCCTGGAAGGAAAATCACTGGGCATGGTCCATAACCCGGAATGTGAAAGTGGAACTGCTGGATGAAAAAGCCAAGATCCCGCAAATTCAGACGCACAGTACCGATATGGACAGGAAGGATATTATCCAGGAAGACTTGCTTGTCAATTACACCAGGAATGACTGGGCACGGGATTACCGGCCCGAAATCGAGGTCCCGGATGACCTGGATAAAAAACTGCATGACGGAGATGTCAACGGTGAAGTTAAACCTGCGGTCCTCACGCTCTGGCGCGGGCATGATTATCCGGATCATCACTGGGGAATGGCGGTAGACCTGAATTCATGTGTCGGATGCGGGACCTGTACCATTGCATGCCAGGTTGAAAATAATGTGCCGGTTGTCGGACCAAAGGAAGTGTTAAACCGTCGCGAAATGCTCTGGTTACGTATAGACAGGTATTACAGCAGCAATGCCTCTCCGGACGATCTTAAGGGACTTGAAGTTCCGGCGGATAACCCGGAAGTTGTTTTCCAGCCTATGTTTTGCCAGCAGTGCAATAATGCTCCCTGCGAAACAGTATGCCCGGTTGCCGCAACGTCCCATTCCAGCGAAGGATTGAACCAGATGGTCTATAACCGTTGCATCGGAACCCGTTATTGTGAAAATAACTGTCCTTATAAGGTAAGAAGGTTTAACTGGTTCAAATACTTTGAGAACCGGCAGTTCGATAAAAACCTCGCCATGAACAATGACCTCGGAAGAATGGTGCTGAACCCGGATGTAACCGTCCGTTCCAGGGGGGTTATGGAAAAATGTACCTTCTGTGTACAACGGATACAAGCCGGAAAACTCACCGCCAAGAAGGAAAGAAGAAGGACTACCGATAAGGATATTATTACGGCTTGTGCACAAGCCTGCCCGGCCAATGCATTATTATTCGGCGATTTGAACGACCCGGATAGCAGGCTGTCGAAATTATTAAAGCTGAAGGAAGAGAACGGATATACATGGGTGACGGAAAAGCGTGCTTATAATGCTCTTGAGGAAGTGAACACCCGGCCGAACGTATGGTATTTTGCCAAGATCAGGAATAAGGATTTAGAAGATATAAAAGCTTAATTGATTTATGGAAGTTGTTTCACCGGTAAGGCCGCCCCTGATCACAAGTGGAAAGACTTATGCGGATGTTTCCAATGATATCTGCCACCAGGTAGAAGGAAAACCCTCCAAGTCGTGGATGCTCGGGATCGCCTTTACTGTCAGTGTACTAGCCGTTGGGTGTTATGCGGTTGCCGTACTGTTGTGGGTGGGTGTCGGAACGTGGGGATTGAATAAAACGGTAGACTGGGCTTGGGGTATCACTAACTTTGTATGGTGGGTCGGGATCGGTCATGCCGGAACCCTGATATCAGCCATCCTTCTTTTGTTCAGGCAACGCTGGCGTATGTCCATTAACAGGGCTGCAGAAGCAATGACCATCTTTGCCGTCATTTGTGCTGCCATGTTCCCGGGCATTCATATGGGCCGTTTATGGCTGGGCTTCTACTGGGCCCTGCCGCTTCCCAATACATTCGGTTCCCTGTGGGTAAATTTCAACTCACCTCTTCTCTGGGACGTATTCGCAGTAAGCACCTATTTTACCGTTTCTCTGGTATTCTGGTATGTAGGTTTGATGCGTGATTTTGCAACCATCCGTGACCGTGCCAAAAACAAGATTTCAAGACTTATCTATGGCGGACTTTCCTTTGGCTGGGACGGCGCAGCAAGGACCTGGTCAAGATATGAATCCGTTTCCCTTATTCTTGCCGGTCTGGCGACACCCCTGGTACTTTCTGTACACAGCATCGAATCCATGGACTTTGCAACTGCTGTCATTCCAGGTTGGCATTCCACGATCTTCCCGCCTTATTTTGTTGCCGGAGCTATATTTTCCGGATTTGCCATGGTGATGACCCTCATGCTTATAGCCCGCCACGTGTTCCATCTTAAAGATTATATTACTCTCTATCATATCGAGATGATGAACATCATCATACTCGTAACGGGCAGTATTGTCGGCATAG
>JBJKSY010000376.1:0-14064 GCA_046703645.1 Cyclobacteriaceae bacterium | reverse complement strand
TAAAATAAAGGGAATACTCAGCAACTGTCCCATATCCAGAGGGAGCTTATTTTCAAAAGGTACCTGGTTTTCCTTTACATATTCTATTAAAAACCTGGCGATGAAGATCAATGTGATGGATAACCCGCGAAAAACAACCCGTAATATTTCAATGGAAACCCGAATAATCTTATGATCACAGGATTAATATTCCAATAGATATAATTAAATTCCATAATCTTTAAATATACTTAAATTCAAGTCCATTAATAAAGCGGGTGGGGATTATAAAATCAGCTCCAGATGTGAATTGTATGAAAATTGAATCTATCGATAAAAACTCTGAATTTAACTGGGGGAAAGCTTCAGGCGATTATTCAAAATATCGTCCCGGCTATCCGGAGTCCTTTTATGAACTTATGGCCGATCTTGGTATAGGAATACCGGGTCAACATATTCTTGACCTAGGCACAGGTACCGGGGTTCTTGCAAGAGCTTTCGCGATTAGAGGGGCAGTCGTTACAGGGATCGATATTTCGTCCGAACAGATAAGGGAAGCAAGATCTTTGTCGGATTCTTCCGGTCTGAGGATTAATTATATAGCAGGCAGGGCTGAGGAGTGTGAATTTCCTGAAAATTCCTTCGACATCGCATCGTTCGGGCAGTCATGGCTGTACTTTGACCACAATCAAATGATGGGAAAACTGAAAATTATCCTGGTGCCGGAAGGTAAAATAGTATTAACACATTTTTCATGGCTTCCCCTTGAAGATGAAATTGCAGGGCAAACAGAGGCCCTGATTCTGAAATACAATCCGAATTGGAGTGGGGCGCATTACAGGAGCATTTCGAACCCGCATATTGAAAGTTTAAAGGATTATCCCCTGTTCACATACCATCGGTTTTTTGTTTCCGTTCCATTTACCTACGAATCCTGGAAAGGCCGAATACGGGCAAGCCGTGCAATAGGGGCCGCTCTTACGAAAGATCAGGTAATTGCGTTTGACCAGGAACATGATAAGCTTCTGCGTTCCACTGCGCCGGATTCATTTTCCGTATTACATGAAATTTCGCTCAGGATTTATGGAATCAACGCCGGAAAACAATAAGGATATTTTTAATTCTAGGCCATAATAAAACTTTGTATAAAATTACGGGATGTCAAATCTTCTTCCCTATGATGTAAACGATGCTGAGATACGCGAAGGGTTTTTAAAAATCCGGTTAATCGCACTCTTAAACGGGCTTAAAGAACAAACGATGCCTCTTTGGGGAAAAATGTCGGCCCGGCATATGATCGAACATCTGATCTGGACTTTTGAAATTTCAAAAGGTGAAATATTGGTAAATATTATTTTCCCGGAAGCCAACTATGAAGAGATAAAAAAATTTCTATATGATGACCGGTTTTCTCCGCGGTTATTCAAAAATCCGATGCTTGGAAATGAGCCGCCGGAATTGAAGTATGATTCATTAAGAATTTCTAAAAAAGTATTAAATCATAAGCTTACCGGCTTTTATGATTATTATAATTTAAATCCAGAGGTAAAAAATAATCACCCGGTTTTCGGGCCTCTAAACCGGGAGGAATGTGAACGGACAAACTATAAGCATTGTTATCATCATTTAATGCAATTCGGTTTGATAGAATAAAAAGAGATAATTTTTTTATTTCAATGAATATTTCCGGCGCAAATTTCACTCGGTCTTCAGTACAACTGAAGGATTGACCAGGGCAGATCGTATAATATGATACCCCGCGGTAATTAAAAACAACGCAGCTAAGATTAAGGCAGGCACCAGCAATGTCCAGCCGTCAATCGTTATCCTGTAACTGTAATGGGTCAGCCAGTTTTTCATTAAAATATATCCTAGCGGCGCCCCGATGCAAACCGCGGTAAGGAGCTGTTTCATGTATTCTTTTACAAATAACAGCAGGATTGACGGCGAAGAGGCGCCGAAAACTTTCCTGATGCTTACCTCCTTCCTCCTTAGTACCGACACAAACAATGATAAGGCGAAAAGACCGGAACAGGCAATAAATACGGAGAGCCCCGAGAAAACGAAAAAGAGCTTTTCAAACCTGTTGTCACTCAGATATTGTGAATTATACCGGTCCTCCAGGAAATAATAATTAAATGGCTGATCAGGGTAAATTCGGATCCATGTATTTTGAAGGGTCGCGATCAGGTTTTTCAGATCACCCGGGTGGGTAAATGTGTAAGAGCTGAGCTTTAATGAAATATCACCTGACCGCCGGTTATACCGGAAGACCTGCGGCTCAATCTTTTCCTTAAGGGATCTTTGATGATAATCATCGACAACGCCGATAATCTCACATTCCCTGTTCTCTTCAAAATCCATAACCTTGGCTCCGATGGCCTGGTTGATATCCACAAATCCCAACCCGGCTGCTGCCGATTTATTCAGGATGACATCGTTCTGTTCCAGGTCATCCATTGTCCCTGAAAAATTTCTTCCCGCCAACAATTTAATCCTGTAAAGATCAAAGAAATCTTCATCGATGTCGCTCATATAAAATAAATAGGGGGTATCACTGCCGATCCGGCTGAAATACACTTCATGACGGTAGGTCAGACCGGGGGTTGTCCCGGACGTGATGCCCCTGATGACAGCCAGCCGGGAGATCTCATCCTTATACGCTTTCATACGGTGGAATTTTCCCTTCACTGCATCGCTGGGTGCTTCAATGACTAGTACCCGGTGATCATTAAATTTCAGATCATGATGCAGCATAAAGCGCATCTGGCTTAATATGACAAAAATGCCGATACATGTGATCATGGAAAGGCCGAACTGCACAACTACCAGGCTTTTGCGCAGGCTGGTACCCCTGTTACTTTTTAATAATTTCCCCTTCAGTGAAAGTATTGTATTTGAATGGGACAAAACCAGGGACGGGTATAAGGAAGAAAGTGCAGCACCGGCGAAAAAAATGAGAATGATCAGGCTGTTGACGATTACCGGTCCGCCTGTCAGTGACAGGATATAACCGTTATTGAATTCTTTCCAGAATGGTAACATGAACCGGAAAATCAAAAGGGCCAGAATAAACGCAATGATATTAATTAAAAGGGCTTCCGTTACGAATTGAATGACGATCTGCGATCTCGATGCTCCGACAGACTTACGGATGCCGGCCTCCCTGACCCTGCTTAACGACATGCCGATTGAAAGGCTGATGAAATTGATCCATGATATGATCAGCGTAAAAAGACCGGTCAGGCCAAGCAGTATCTCCCTGGCGGAAAATCCGTGATCGCTCATGCGTTGCAGCCTGAAAATTATTTTCTTACCCTGAGATTTTAATATGCCATTGTCACCGATGACTTTTGACATTTTATCCTGCAGGCGGGTCAGGTCACAATCCCTGCTGACAAGTAAATAGGTATCATAACCGAAATCAGTCCAGTTTTCAATAGTGGAATCTGTTCCAAAGGGTGTCAGGATATGAAACTTCAAACTTGAGTTCCCGGGTGGGTCCTTCAGTACACAGGTTATTACTGAATTGCTTCCTGTTCCCCAGTTTGAACGGGATGCCAGGGTACTCCCCAGGGGATTCCGGTCACCGAACAATTTTCTGGCAACCGATTCGGTGATTACCATGGAATTCGGTGATGAAAGGGCCCCCCTGAGACTTCCGTACAGGACCGGAAAATTAAAGAGACGGAAAAAGGAAGAATCGACTCCCATGATCTTGTCTTCATCATAGCTTTGAATATTCCCTTCTTTATCGTGCCTGCTGATAAGAGTTTTGGCTCCGATGGCAACCCGGGTCATATTTTCAACTTCCGGCAATAGGGAAACTGCCATGGGCCCGGTTTCGGAATAGGTATCATCGGTTTCGGGTTGTGGTTTGCCATTGATGATCTCTTCCTGGTGAACCGCCACGATCCTTCCTCTGTTTTCCTGGAAATTATCAATGGTTAAAGTGTACCCTATGTATTTTGCCAGGGTGATGACTACCGTCAGTCCCACGGTAAGGCCAAGTATATTGACGAAATAATAGATCTTCTGTCTCTTAATATTGCGGATGGCTGTCAGCAGGTAATTTTTGAACATATCGTAATTATCGGGCCAATAGATTCAGGGACAGGAATTTAATTTTGTTTTAAGAATATACATTATACCTGGCTTAAAAAAATCATTTTTCCAGGTCATCGATCACGATCTTTTTCATTTTCAGCAATGCTTTCATTGCTTTTTGTGATCTTGCGGGATCCGGATCACCCATCAGTTTCCCGAGTGCCTCCGGAACCACCTGCCACGATACACCGTATTTATCGGCCAGCCAGCCGCACTGCTGCGCATTCAAATCGCCTCCCTCGGAAAGGCGGTCCCAGAAAAAGTCGACTTCTTCCTGCGTTTCACAATTCAACACAAAAGATACCGACGGATTGAAGTCCTGTTCATTCAGGTCCATTACCATGAAATCCTGGCCGTGAAGGGTAAAGCGTGCATGCATGATGGCTTCTGCCGGACCGCGGGTATCATTCCCGAACCGTACCATGTCCTTTATGGCGGCCTTGTCAAAAACGGACATGTAAAAGTTCATGGCTTCTTCCGCCTGGTTCCTGAACCAGAGCTGCGGCGTTATTTTCTGTCCTTCATGGCCCAGGAAAAACTGCCATGACAGGCCGTAGCGGTCGTTCAGCCAACCATACCTTTCAGCAAACGGATATTTGTCAAGATCCATCATTATATTGCCGCCGTCGGAGAATTTATGCCATAATGTATTGATTTCCGCCTCCGAATTGCAATTGACGAGGAATGAAATTGACGGGTTGAATTCGAATACCGGTCCGCCGTTTATTGCATTGAAGGTTATCCCTTCCAGGTGAAAGGCCACTACCATGACTGAACCCTCCGGCATCCCGGAAGTTTTGGCGGCGGCTTCGGAATAACGGTTTTTAAAATCGATCCCTGAATTATTAAAACAGGAAACATAGAATTCAACCGCCTCTTCAGCGTTGTTATTGTACCATAAAAAAGGTGTTATTTTTTTCATAATTATTCATTCATTTTATATTAGCCAGGTTATAATTTCCATGGCCTTTACATCGGGTCGAAGAAAGCCCTTTTTTTTCAGCGAGCTTTTTAAAGTCCTCCGGCGTTTTACCGGTTTTGGCCTTGATATTATCGAGATATGCCTGAAATGACATGGGTAATTATTTTGGTGATACTGTTAAAAAGCATGAATGAAACTGCAACAATACCGGGAATGCGTCCCGCCCAACGTCCAGACTCTGAAACCGGGGCGGAATGATAAACAATTTTCATGGCGATAAGTTTTGGTTTGGTTGTGAATAAATAATGATATTCCCGTAATGCAGCGGCCAATGATGGCCGTATTTATCGGTAAGGTTGCCGGCAAGACCCCCATGAAAGGTTTTTTGCATGGGATGTGTCTGCTTTCCGCCAGCCGATAATTTTTTATATAATGTCAGATGGCATAATTGCTCAGGCTATATTAACGGTCCATTATCATAATATTCATGATCGGAAAATTACGGAAATAAACGCGGTATACGCTTCAGCCTTTCAGGAACTTTAATCATGTTTGACTAGCTTTACCATGAATTTTATTCCACAGAACATAGCTAATGAATTCATGGAGCTCAGCCACCTGCCAGGCTAACGGAATTAATATTCACTATACAAGGACCGGAGGCAATAAGCCTCCTGTAATATTACTGCATGGTTTAATGACGAATGGTTTGTGCTGGTCGGGTCTGGCCCACGCCCTGGAAGAAGAATTTGATGTGATCATGCCGGATGCCAGGGGTCATGGCGATTCGGACGTACCCGAATACGGGTACAGGTACGAAGACCATGCAGATGATGTAGCCGGTCTGATACTTTCCCTCGGCCTTTCTTTACCGGTCCTGATCGGGCATTCCATGGGAGGAATGACGGCGGCCGTGGTCGCAAGCCGTAAACCCAATCTTCTGCGCGGACTGATCCTTGCCGATCCCACCTTTTTGAGTCTCAAAGTACAACGCGAAGTACGTGACAGTGATGTTGCCGATCAGCACCGGCGGATCCTTAACATGTCATTGGAAGAGGTGATGGCTGAAGCGAGGATAAGACACTCCGGCCGGTCATCTGAAACCCTGGAACTCTTTGCCCGGGCAAGACTTCAGACCAGTATGGCGGCATTCGATGTTCTTACACCGCCGAACCCGGATTATAAAAAGCTGGTAAGTAAAATTGATATTCCATGTCTTCTTGTATTTGGCGATAAAGGCGTTGTTTCGACAACAATTGCCGAAGAGCTGAATCGAATTAATCCGGGATTTATATTCGAACAAATCCGTGAAGCCGGTCATGCGCTCCACATTGATCAGCCCGAACGATTTGCCAAAGTCGTCAGATCATTTTTACGAACAATTTAAAAAAAAGTCTCTTCAATATTTTCCTTTAAATTTATTATCCTTATATCCGAACTTCCTCCTGAACATAAACAGTAAAAAATTTTGTATTTTTAAAAATATTACATTTACATCGTTTTTTGCTATGACTGCTGTGACTGTATGAAATCCATTAAGAATTCCTTATTGTTTTTTTTACTGAGCCTTTTGTCCTTGACAGGATACACTCAATCGGGACCCGGGGGTGTTGGGAATTCAACCAGTAATGTACTTTGGCTGAAAGCCGACGCGAATGTATACTCCGACCTGGGCACGACCCCGGCTTCCAACGGAAACCTGGTAGAACAATGGAATGACAAATCCGGACATGCGAACAATGCCATCCAGTTAACTTCCGCCAACCGTCCCTGGTATGTAACGAATATCGTCAACGGCCTGCCGGCATTGCGCTTTACAGGGGATACTTATATTGACGCGGGGGCCCTGGGAATTGCCGGCACCGGAGGATTCACATTTATTTTTGTTCTTAAAGATACTGCCTATACAGCAGGAACCATGTCCGATGGGTCAGGGGATTATATCCTCGACCGGACAACTGCCACCAGTGAACTTACCAGTCTGAAAATAACCAATACCAATAAATATGGTTTCCAGAAGCGCGATGATTCCGGTGGAGGTTTAGGCGGCCCGGTGAGCACCACTTCGGTAAATACCTCCGCCTTCCAGGTCATTGATTACATGCGTGAACGGGGAACTGCTTATCGTTTGTTCATGAACGGGACACTGGAAAGTTCTGTTGCCGACGGCGACGGTAACCTGACTCCACCCAATCCGCGTATCGGAAGACATGCGACCACTGCCAATAATGGGATAAAAGGTTATATAGCAGAAGTGATCGCTTATAATTACCGTGTGAACAGCGCCCAGATCAATATCCTTGACAGTTACCTGGCAGCGAAATACGGTATGACGGTTTCTGATAACAAATATGCCTATGGCTCTACTTACGGTCACGATGTGGCGGGAATCGGAAGGGTCGACGCCTCCAACATAAATACCGATGCACAATCGGGTTCCCTCCTGGAAGTGAATTCCGCCAGCAGCCTGGGTAACGGTGATTATTTATTGTTCGGGCATGATAATGCTTCTATTTCTTCATGGACCACCTCGGAAGCTCCCGATGCAGGCACCAATATAAAAAGGATTTCAAGGGAATGGAGGTTGAATGTAACTGATGGAGGCGGAGGAGACGGCGTGGGCACAGTAAAATTTGTGATCGATACGACCCTCCTTCCTGCAAGAACTTCCGGCTATTCCAAATATGTACTCATGGTTGATGCTGACGGGGATTTCAGCAGTGGCGCCTCCTTGTATGAAATGAGTTCCCCCGGTTCCAATAATTATTTTGAAACTGCTTCCAATATTGCCATCAATAACGGGGACTATGTCTCCATTGCTGAGATCCGTCCGACCATCCAGTTTACATCGACCACTTCGTCGGGATTCGAACCTTCAAATGCCAGCATAGCTGTAAGCCTTAATTATATTGCTAAAAATGCCGTAAATGTTACCTATAACACAGCCGACGGAACTGCCATTGCCCCCGGAGATTATACAGCAGTTTCCGGAGGAAGTTTTACAATTCCTGCAGGCAGCAAATCAGCCAACCTCACTGTAACCGTGATCAATGATGTGATCGTTGAAAATGATGAGACTTTTACGGTTACCCTTTCTTCACCGACCGGCGGGGTTAACCTGGGCACCAATACGGTAAATACCTACACGATCCATGACGACGATAATTCCAGGAAAATATATTTCACGGCCTCAGGATCCAGCGGCAGCGAAAGTGTTTCCCCGGTCTCCATTACGGTTACAATCGATGCGGCACAGATCGATGCCGTCAATCCAACCTCGGTGGATTATTCAGTAACAGGAGGTACTGCAACGGGCGGAGGCGTTGATTATACCTTGCTGGGGAGCGGTACGGCAACCATCGCTCCAAATACACAGACGACCACGATATCATTATCGGTAAACGATGACGCGTTATATGAATCCAATGAAACGGTAATCATTTCACTTACCAATCCCGTCAACGGCAACCTTTCATCAACTAACCCTATAGTGTATACCTATACGATCCTTGATAATGATTCTCCGCCTGTAATCCAGTTTACATCTACTTCTTCCAGCGGTTCGGAATCGGTGACTTCCGTTAATTTCCAGGTATCACAGAATGTGGTTTCCGGGTTAGCCAGTTCCGTTAATTATACTGTCACAGGAACTGCCACTGGCGGGGGGGTGGATTATTCTCTTGCTAATGGCACTTTAACCATTCCCGCCGGCAGCACATCGGCAAATATATCTGCGACCATCATCGACGATTCTCAAGTGGAACTGTCTGAAACCATTGTGATCACCTTATCCGGACCGGTAAATTCGACCCTCGGGGCAAACACTGTTTATACTTATACGATCATCGACAATGATATTTTCGGTTATACGGGACCCGGTGGAGTAGGTAATTCAGGAAATAATAAATTATGGCTTAGAGCGGACGCCAATGTATACAGCGATGCCGGAACTACTCTTGCAACAGACGGCTCATCAGTCTGGCAATGGAATGATCAGTCGGGCAATGGTAATAATGCCGCGCAGGTAACAGCAAGCAGACAGCCTGTATACAATACCGGCATAGTTAACTCTCTGCCTGCACTTAATTTCAACGGCAGCAGGTATATTGACGCCGGGTCTCTTGGAATTTCCGGGTCGGGCGGCTTTACTTATTTTGTGGTTTTAAGACCGACGACATATTCGGCAGGATCGACTTCCGACGGTTCGGGAGATTATATCATCGACAGGACAACGAGTACCAATGAACTGGCAAGCCTGAAGGTTGCCAATACAAATAAATTCGGTTTTCAGAAACGGGATAATTCAGGCAACGGCCTGGGTGGGCCGGTCACTTCCACCTCTATCAATACCTCGTCCTTCCAGCTTATCGATTATATGCGGGTTAGAGGAAGCCAGTTCAGAATATTCTATAACGGGACCCGCGAAGATTCCACAACAGATAACGTGGGTGATATCACTCCCCCTGCCCCGCGCATCGGGACACACCAGACCGGGTCGAACGGATTAAGGGGTTATATTTCCGAGTTGGCCATATACGGGGTCAGCCTGAATGATGCCCAGCGTATCATTGTCGAAAATTACCTGGCTGCCAAATACGGACTTACTCTTAAAGCATCCAGCATCAAGTTTGCCTATGGTTCGACCTATGGCTATGAAGTAGCCGGAATAGGAATGCAGGATGCTTCGAATTTCCATCTTGACGCCCGGGGAAGCGGGATTGTCAGGATCAATAATCCTTCCGCACTTGATCCCGGTGATTACCTGATGTGGGGACATGATAGCGCTCCGCTGGGACCTACACAAACTACCGATATACCCACCACAGAAGGCGTACAGGCCAGGATGGTGAGAATTTGGCGCGTGACCGAAACCGGTGAAACAGGGACTGTGGATATCAGCTTCGACCTGACGGGCCTGGGACCGGTGACGGTATCAGACCTTTGCCTTTTAATTGACAAAACCGGGAACGGATTTGCTGACGAGACCTTTGCAGCAGGTACCATCATTAACGGAGCTACCTCCGTGGGAGGAAATGTATATAAATTTTCCGGGGTGAATCTGAACGATTCATGGAGGTTTACGCTGGGCACTCTTAATATAAGTGAAACCCCGTTACCGGTCCGGTTCCTGAACTTCACGGCAACTCCCTCTTCCGGCAAGGTATTGTTGAAATGGGAAACTGCCGCTGAAATCAATAACGATTATTTTACCATCCAGCGGAGTCCTGACGGAATTCACTTCGACAGCCTGGGTTTTGTCGATGGAGCAGGGAGCAGCACTTCCAAAATTAAATATTCTTATGTTGATAATTACCCCTTTCATGGGATCTCGTATTACCGGCTGAAACAAACGGATCTTAACGGGCAATTCACCTATTCTCGTGTAATTGTCGTTAACCTTCCCAGAAATGAAAATAACCGTTTATCAATTTACCCGAATCCTGCGAAAGATTATATCGCCGTATCAGGAGATGCATCAGAGTTAAAGGAAATAGGAATTTTTTCCATCGACGGCCATGAGGTCAAATCGCTTACAACGATCTCAAGACCGGATGCTACCAGCCTCCTGATTGATATTTCCGCTTTGCCCCCGGGAATGTATATTATAAGAACTTTGACCCTGGCAAAAAAGTTGATAAAACAACAATAGGGCTCTATACACAACTACGTAAAATACAGTGCCTTCCTGATGTCTGTGAGGTATTAAGGAAACCGGCTTTATTTCTGAATTGCCGACACTGATACGGAAATTTTATTGATAGTATTCTTTATTGACGCATCGACCGGTATTGAAAAATGGATACAATCCGCTAAAGAATAATCAAGGGCACTTAAGAATATCAGGCTTTTTCATATGCAGGCATTCACCTCCTCTTTAGCATGATTAGCGGCTTTACGATCAATAATAATAAAATATCCCAGCGATCATGAAAAACGCATCCGCTATGTCAATTAATGCACTTCCCGCTTGCAATATTTGTATTTTATCTTTAAAATTCGGATTAAATCAAATTATTCTGCGTCTGTTTTCAGCCATATTGCTGCTTTTTGTATTCGCCCTGTATCACCTAGGTTACTATGTGATTTACAGGTCATTGGACATCCGTCTTGACCAGAATTGGGAAGCCAAGATCCTGCACAATGATTTTCAGCAGGATCGGATCTTCCAGCGGGTAATTCCCATAACCTTCCCGTACCAGCCCGAACAGAAAGACCTGATCAATTTTGAATTAACGGTTGGCACCGAAGCATACCGTATCCTGAAATACACCTATCAACGGGATACGCTTATTATTACTTATGCCAGGGACAAAATGAAGGATGGGATTAATAAATCGTTCGATGAATGGTCGGATTCATTCTCACAAAAATCCATGCCGGAAAATAATACCGCAAGACTGATAATTTCCTTTGTAAAGAATTACCTGCCCCGTTATGAATCGTCGTTATTACAAGAACCCGACGCACCGGTAAACATATATCACTGGGATTATTTCAGGCATGTCCTCAATAATTATATTGAAATTCCAGTACCCCCCCCAAAAGAATATTTCTACATTTAGCAGACATCATTAACCCGGTATCCTGATTTTCAAGTCGGGTTTTGGGTATTACCTTCCTGGCTCTTCCTGGTTTAGGAGGTCATGCTCAACAATAATTTTTCTGCTGTTATTAAAAAGCAGAAAAACCGGGACAAACTATTATGAGTCTGCCATTCCCTTGCTGTTCTATTTCATTGAATCGGTCATTGACTTTAATGTAAAATGAGATTGCAGCGCTTACTTATTTGTCCGATTGAATTAACAGTAGCTTTAAAAACCAAACACCATGAAGCGATTTGTACCAAGGAAAAAATTGTTCATATACCCGGAATCACCGGGGATTTCGATTCGCTATTATATAATATTTATTTTCATTACTACACTTAATATAAAAGTGCATGGTCAGCAAAGGTCCGTTTCCGGGGATCAGGCCGCCGGCAATTTCAAGCCTTCAGGGAAAATATGGGGCTATGTGTTCGGCGATTATTTTTATAAATTGCATGCCGATTCACTGAACCGAGGCAATGTTCAATTCTCAGGCATTCCGAAAAATTTCAATGCATTTACTTTTCGCAGGATATACCTGGGCTATGATTACCAGATCAGTGAAAAATTTTCCGCCCACGTATTACTTTCCAACGAGAACGACAACGCAGATGCGATAGGTGAAAGGACCTTTTATATCAAAGCAGCCAACATCCAATGGAAAAACATTATACCCAATAATGATCTCATCATCGGCCAATCAACCACCCCGTTGTTTGTCGGGAATTCTGAATCCGTATGGGGTTACCGTTCCGTTGAAAGGACCCTGGTAGATATGCGTAATTTCGGCGGGGGAACCGACCTTGGAATTGCGTGGCACGGCAGGCTGGGCAGCAATAATAATTACGGGTATAATCTCATGCTGGCCAACGGGACATCCGCAAGACCGGAGAACAACAAGTACAAAAAATTCTATTATGAAGCATATGCCAGGCTGCTGAATAAGAAGATCTACCTGGATGTTACAGGAACTGCAGAGACCGCCGGTGGTGGAAAAAACATGTCTGTGATCAAAGGTACCGCCGCCTATACCGGAAAACCTTTATCCGCCGGAATTGAGTTCATTCATGTCAAACGAACAAAAGCTGCACTGGATCTCACGGATCAATTCAACCCGTCGGACGTAAGCTTCACCCCCTTTGGCATTTCCTTGTTTCTACATGGATTGATCATTCCGGGCAAGTTAAATTATTTCGCACGATACGACAACTTCAATCCTGATGCCGGGTTTGATCCCAATATTATTTATTCCAGCAGCCCCGCCAATTATAAAGAGAATTTTATAACCGCCGGAATAGACTGGATGCCGGTAAAAAGTTTCCATATCGAACCTAATATCTGGTATGATTCCTTTCAGGCAATGGAGGGAGTTAATACAGGAAACGATTATGATATGGTTGCAAGGATAACCTTTTATTATGTATTCAAACCTCAGTAAACTTTACTCCATACGTTATTCTGATCCCTGAAGACAATATCCTTCATTAATTAAGTAAATAGAAAAAACTAAATATTAAAATTGACAATCATGAAAAGTAAAATCACATTCAGAAGTAAGGGAGCGTTCTGGGTAGGCTTTCTGTCCGTTTCAGTCGGGGTTGGCCTTCAGCTTCCCATGTACATCAATGCCAGTAATGTGGGTTACAGACTCGTAGGCATGCACATGAGCAGGTTAATGGATTTCGGTATCCTGCTGGTAATGTCGGGCCTGGTTATTACCTTATACAGTCTCATACCTCCTTCAGCTCTTAAGGAGGATGGTAAAGAAAATCTCAAAGTCCGTGCCCTCGACGATGCGCCGATCAACTGGACACATATCGGCCTGTTGCTGGTTATGGCTATCGCCATTACGCTTGATGTTATGAAACCGACGATCCTGTCGTTCGTCGTACCCGGCATGGCACGGGAGTACGGGCTCAAATCGCCGGTAAATCCGCATGCGACAATTCCGGTGGCATTATTGCCGCTTTCCGGGATCACAGGTACGGTAATAGGCTCATTCCTTTGGGGATGGCTGGGTGACAAGATCGGGCGAAGGTCTTCCATACTCATGGCAGGGATCACCTTCATCGCTACAAGCGCCTGCGGTTCCATGCCGGCTTTCTGGATGAACTGCCTGATGTGTCTGGTGATGGGCTGGGGCGTAGGAGGCATGCTGCCGATCATGTTCACCCTGATGGCTGAAAGTATTCCGGCACGTCACCGGGGCTGGCTGATGGTACTTATCGGCGGCGATGTTGCAGGAGCTTATATTATAACCAGCGCCCTGGCTTCCTGGCTTGTACCGCATTATACCTGGCGGATCTTATGGCTGATAGGTTTCCCTACCGGCTTTATGCTCATCCTGCTGAACCGGTGGATACCGGAATCCCCAAGATATCTCCTCAATACCAACCGGCTCAGGGAAGCCCAGGAAGTGATGAAGAGATTCGGCGCTGTTGCCATCAGGGAAAAAATACTTCCGAACCT
>JBJKSY010000375.1:0-19347 GCA_046703645.1 Cyclobacteriaceae bacterium | reverse complement strand
GTTTTTGAATGATTTTTAATGTCAGGCTATGCTTATCACCATCTTCATCTTCAATTTCAAAATGAATCATGGGATTGTCTTCCTTGACAAAGATCTGGCTGGAAATAATTTTTTTTCTGTCCAATCGGGCGCCGATCTCATTTTTTAATCCGTCGATAAGGTTAGCGAATTCAACTTCCAACGGACTAGGATTGTAGGAAACGGTTTTCATGGCGTGAGTTTTTATTTACCACCGGATCAATGCGGAAGCCCAGGTGAATCCACTGCCAAAGGCTGCAAGACAGATTAATTTTCCTTCAGCAATTTTACCTTCTGACCAGGCTTCGCTCATAGCAATGGGTATCGAAGCTCCGGTAGTGTTTCCGTACCTCATTATATTGTGATATACACGGCCGTCCAATCCCATTTTTTCTTCGATAAATTTGCTGATCCTGAGGTTGGCCTGATGGGGTATAATCAAATCGAGATCCTCTTTTTTATAGTTGTTGGCTGCCAGCGATTCCTCAATAACCTCCCTGAATCGTACTACTGCATGTTTAAAAACAAGGTTCCCATTCATGTATCCATAAATGGATTCTCCATCCATAAGCTCTTTTGACATACGAACTTTTCGACTGCTACCCGGATCTTTAACATAAAGTTCTTCCGCGAAATTTCCATCTGCATGAAGATGGGTCGACAAGATACCTTTATTTTTATCGTCGGTTTTCTGCAGGACAACGGCTCCGGCCCCGTCTCCGAAAATAACGGATACGGCCCTTCCCCGGGTAGTAAGATCAAGTCCGGATGATTGAATTTCCGCTCCGATAACAAGGGCGTTTTCATACATGCCGGTTTTGATGAACTGATCAGCAATGGAAAGACCATAGATAAATCCTGAACATGCATTTCGGATATCAATCGCCGGAATGCTTTCCATCTTTAATTCTCGCTGCATCAATACTCCTGATCCGGGGAACATATAATCCGGTGTAATGGTTGCGTAGACAATAAGTTCTATATCTGAATTCTTTAATCCGGCTCTTTTTAAAGCGATTTCTGCCGCCCTTGATGCCATATTGGCGTTGGTGTCTTTATCCGGGTCGAAAAATCTGCGTTCCCTGATTCCGGTTCTTTCGATAATCCATTCATCTGACGTATCCATTAATTTTTCCAGATCTTTATTTGTCACTACCCGTTCAGGTACAAAATGTCCAACCCCTGTTATTTTGCTGTTATTCATTTCCGGAAATGGTTTTATTTTTATGTAATCTTATGAATGTAATTTGCTCAATTTTATGCTGATCTTCAAAAAAAAATCAAATTCATAACTAAAAATAAACCAGGAAATTTTATTATCCTGGTTTATCATGTCATTTAGGCATGCTCTCATACAACTTTTCGCATACTGTTGTTAAACAGCAGAAATACAGCAACTTATCGTTGATGTAATGTTTTAAAAATAAATCCTTCACAAACTTACCCATTCAATAATATGTACGGTAAATATTCATTCCAGGTTTGACTTTTTAACATGGGGTATCAGCCTGTCAAATTTATAAATTATGAAAAAATATTACATGTGTATAATGACTGGTGAAGTTATGTATTTAATCTGAAAAATTATTTGTCTTTTTGAATCATAAGTTTAAATAGCTGAGTGATTCAGCTGGTTTTGTAACGACAAAACCGATCCAACCAAAAAGGGTAGTGCTTGGTAGAAAGGCCGGAGAAATCCGGCTTTTCTTTTATCCCCTTGCCATTATTTTTTTTCGTCTTCCCCTTTATCAAAATCCTGTGTTACTATATTGGGATTAACTTCGTTTTCGGTCAGGATTTTATAAAGGTCCTTTTTCATTATTCTTTCATCATCAATTAAAATGGTGCCGCCTCCCGCTGATTTCCATAAAGAAAACGGATTACCTTCGGTTTTTTTCACGTAGGTTTTATTATTCATCATAAATACGATTTTCGTTCCCAGCGGCAACATGGATCTTGGATTTTTTGGCTTATTATCACTCATTGATATTTAATAATTTAGCCCAAAATTATACAGTAATAAGACAAAACTGGTAAATTTTAACTTTTAAAAAATTACCAGTTTTCTTTTTATTAATCCTTGATTATCTATTATTTTAGGGCCATGAAAAATCCATCCACCCTGACAATCATTTGTGGTCTATGCTAATGTCTGGTCAGTTATAATCTTCAGGAAATCCCAAAAGCATTCAAATTGTCAACAAATCGTAAAAACTTCCCCTCACTGGAAATTTAATGGAAATGAAAAGTTATGAAGAATATATTTCCGGATTGAAATTGCCGGTTTATATCCTGATTAAGAACCTTCGATTCGAACATGATTTTGATATTGACGCACCGATAGCCCGCGGAGAAATAATCCGATCTGGTGCCACGTATCAGGAACTGCTTAATACTCTTCCAAAACCCGAATTCCCGGTTGATGATTATAAATTATCCTTGCTGGATTCCAAGTATGGCAATATTGCGCAAGATGAACTTGAGTTTGATGATAGCGTATTTGACATAGCTGAAGGGGATCCCAGCGATTTTGATATCTTTTCAGAATCATATACCATTGTTTTTATATGTCCTGCCGATGAAGAATTTATTGTAAGGTTTTTGTTAAATGAATATAATCGAGAACATGACCTGGTGAATATATGGATAAATTGCCTTGATAGAATTCATATTTATCCATTCTTCTCTCTGGAAGTAACATCCGAAACTTTAATAGACAATCTCGCAGATAAGTTCAAATCCGGGGTCAAATTATTGCCACAACCTCCATCGGCGGAAGAATGGGAAGAATTAAAGGACTATCTCTGATCCTTTCGGTACCGGGAACCTGAGATCTTGAATTTTATGTATATCGGTTTCAGGGTTTTATATTGTGCTCCTTCAAATACCCGTCTGCAATCACCGTCATGTTGATATTGTCTTTATTTACAATCATGGCAGGCAGTAGTATTGACGGTACCATTCGTTTTCCATTATTGATGTATTCATTTGCTTCTGGAAGGCTTTCCTTCTTTGCCAGTTTATAGGCAGCATTTGCCGCAGCATAGGAAATGGCTTCAATAGGTTTATATACCGTCATAGTTTGTAATCCGGCAATAATGTTTCGAATAGCAACCGTCTCTGCATCCTGGCCGGATACCAGAACTTTACCGGCAAGCCCGGCTTCAGATAATGCCTTAATAGCACCTTCAGCAAGTGCGTCATTGGCGGCAAGAATGGCATCCAGCTTTTGATGACCCTTTAAACAATCTTTTGTTAATCGGTATCCTTCATTTTCATTCCATTCCTTTACATTGGAATCAAAAATTATATTAATATCACCTTTTTCCACCAGGGGTTGAAGAACAGCAAGCTGACCATATTTAAGGAAAAAGGAATTGTAATCTGAAGGCGGGCCGGATATTAATGCATAGTTGCCGACCGGGCACCTTTTTGAAAGATAATTGGCCATCAATTCTCCGACATTGGAATTTTCAAAAGAAACATAGTAATCAAGGTCACAATTATTTATCAGCCTGTCGTAAGATATGACCGGAACATTGTACTTATGTGCCAGTACCACAATATCCGATGCTTTAGCACTATTTGAAGGTACCACTACGAGCACTTTAGCTCCCCGATCCAGCATTTTTTTAGCTTCCGCTAATTGTTTACCGGGATCTCCCATTGCCGAATCTACCATAACCTCACATCCCAGATTGGTTGCTTTTTCAATGAACAGATTTTTATCCCGATACCATCTGTCAGAAGAAAAATCGTCCATTAAAAATCCTATTTTAGCTTTTTCCGGTTTACATGCGTAGAAGACCAGAAATATAAGCAGGGAAACGATTTTTATAAATTTAAAAGTCATGGTGAAGAGAAGTATAGTTTAAAAAACAGTATAATTTAAGTATATTATACCCCAAAAAAAAAGATAGTCATTTAATTTTTTACGCCCTGAAAACCGGAAGAAAATTTAAATTATGGTTATTATTTTTATGATTGGAAATGTTTGGTTTTTTGTTGATTTAAAAGTATAACCCATTGATATTTAATGGTATAAGTAAAAGTAGACCTTAAACTCAGATCATTAATATCAGTTTTTGAATTTTATTTTTAACTTGATTTTAATTGCTGTGGTGGTTTTATCCTGAATATAGAATACGGTCGAATTAATTAAGCTTGTTTTCATTTAAATTATGTATATGAAAAGAAAAATAAAAATGGGGATGATAGGGGGAGGCACGGGAGCTTTTATCGGTGCGGTTCACAGAACCGCGGCTTTAATGGACGGGCATATTGAACTTGTATGCGGGGCCTTCAGTTCCGATTCTGAAAAATCGAAGATTTCAGGTCTCGATTGGTACATAAATCCTGAAAGGATATATGGTGATTACAAAGAAATGATTGAAAAGGAAAGCAAAATGCCCGTAGGCAATAAAATGGATTTTGTTACCATTGTTACACCGAATCATCTTCATTTCGAACCTGCAACTCTCGCACTTCGCAATGGTTTTCATGTCGTGTGCGATAAGCCTTTATCCTTTAACACCCGGGAAGCGGAAGAACTGGTAAAATTGACCCGGGAATCCGGACTTTTATTTGCGCTCACGCACACCTATACCGGATATCCTATGGTAAAACAGGCTAAGAAAATGATTCAATCCGGTGAATTTGGCAAAGTAAGGAAAGTGGTTGTTGAGTATCCGCAGGGATGGCTTTCAACCGCCCTGGAACTTAGTGGAAATAAACAAGCCACCTGGCGAACAGATCCTAAACGTTCGGGGAAAGCAGGTTCGGTAGGCGATATTGGAACGCATGCCGGAAATCTTGCTGAATATGTTTCAGGATTAAAGATCACTGAATTGTGTGCCGATGTCAGCACATTCGTACATGGACGTTTGCTGGATGATGACGCCAATGTTCTTCTTCATTTTGATAATGGAGCGAAAGGTGTTTTACACTGCAGCCAGATTTGTGCAGGGGATGAAAATGACATAAATATAAGGGTATACGGAGAAACAGGAAGTATTGAATGGCACCAGCATGAACCCAATACCCTTAAGGTTAAACGACTGGGCCGGCCTATGGAAGTTTACCGTGCGGGAGGAGATAAGTCCTACATGTCAAAGGATATACTGATGAATTTCCGGACCCCGGGAGGTCACCCGGAAGGATACCTCGAAGCATTCGCCAATATATACAGGAATTTCGCCCTGGCTCTTCAGGCAACACTGGATGGGAAGAAACCCAACGTTCAGAATCTTGACTTCCCTTCAGCACAGGATGGACTACGCGGGATGAAATTAATTGACGCCATCATTGATTCCGGTAAAAGTCAGACCAAGTGGATTAAACTCTAATTATAAATCGTCATGAAAGGACCTGGTATCTATTTAGCTCAATTCATGGGGGACAAACCTCCCTTTAACAATCTTGAAAATATCTGCAGGTATATGGCTGGCCTGGGTTATACCGGAGTACAGCTTCCTGCCTGGGACGAAAGATGCATCGATTTGCAGAAATTGGCTGAAAGTCGGGAATATGTTGATGAAATTAAAGGTGTTGTTGAGAGTACCGGCATGAAAATCACTGAATTAGGTACTCATTTACAAGGCCAACTGGTAGCAACCCATCCTGCCTACGACCTGTTGCTTGACGGATTTGCCCCGGCAAAATATCATAATAATGTTAAGGCAAGAACTGAATGGGCTGTCAAACAGATGATGTATACTGCGCAGGCAAGCAAAAATCTGGGATTAAAAGCTGTTGTGACATTTTCCGGATCGTTTCTCTGGCCTTATTTATATCCTTTCCCTCAACGTCCGAAAGGGATAGTGGAAGCAGGATTCAAGGAACTTGCCAGGAGATGGTTACCCATCTTGAATGAGTTTGACAACTGTGGCGTGGATTTGTGTTATGAAATTCACCCCGGAGAGGATCTTCATGATGGCATAACTTTCGAAAGGTTCCTCGAAGTGACCGGAAATCATCCCAGGGTTAAAATGATACTTGATCCAAGTCATTTTGTACTGCAGCAATTGGATTATCTTGCTCATATTGATATCTACCATGAATTCATAAAGATGTTTCATGTGAAAGATGCTGAGTTTAATCCTAATGGAAAATCAGGGGTTTATGGCGGATATCAGGATTGGGCGGAACGTGCAGGAAGGTTCAGATCCCCCGGAGATGGTCAGGTTGATTTTAAAGCTATATTCAGTAAGCTGGCGCAATATAATTATGAAGGCTGGGCCGTGGTTGAGTGGGAGTGTGCCCTTAAAAATCCTGAAGACGGAGCCAGGGAAGGTGCCGAATTTATTAAAAGACATATGATCCGGAAATCCACGACATCATTTGATGATTTTGCGGGCACAGGTGCTGATGATAAAACGAATAAAAAAGTACTTGGTATAAACTGAAATAGTCAACTTTATTTTCAGGTGGAATAACTGTCAATCAGAACGGGAATTCATCCGCCCCGATTTTAGGCTTTTCCAATTTTTCTTCCTTGGGTTTCTGGGCTACGAGCTGGACGGGATTTCCTTCTACATAAATGGCTCTATATGGCCTTACCGGGCATGGATTTTCACAAGCACCGCAACCGACACAAATCGTTTCATCCACATGAGGAATTACAAGGCCAGTATTATCGAACGGAACCATTGTTACGGCTTTGGTAGGACAATGTTCGGAACAGGCGCCACAGTCTGTATGGTCAGTATACACCACGCAGTTTTCCCTGATAAATTTTGCCTTGCCCATCTGGATCGTTTTCTTTTTCTCTATAGATGCAATCGTGGTAATAGCGTCCGTAGGGCAAACTTCACTGCAGATCATGCAATCATAATTGCAGAACCCTGAAGAATAATCCATATATGGCTGCATCATGCCTTCCACTCCAAATTGCAGGAATGAAGGTTGTAAAACATTGTTCGGACATTTGCTTACACATAAAGTACAGCCGGTACAGAATTGTGAAAAATGTTTGATGTCGAGGGAACCCGGAGGCAGAACCAGCCATTGCTTATTGGGAGGTATCCTTGATGGGTTTTTAGCGACTATATTTTTATGAACCTGAAGAGAATCTGTCAGCGTTTTGCCGCCCGCAGCCGTTGTAAGTAAAAGCAGGGATTTATGAATGAATTCCCGTTTGGGCAAATCGACATTTACGAGCTTTACCGGTTCAGGGTTATGACGTAACCATGAATTATTGAAGCGAATGGCATTATAATCACAAGCGGTCAGGCAATTATAACATGCTACACATCGGGAAAAGTCAATGGTTTTATGCCTTCTGTCAATGCAGCTTGATTTGCATTCATATACACAAGAGCCGCAATTATTGCAGGCTTCCCTGTCAATGACCAGCCTGAATAAAGAAAATTTTGACATTAATCCTAAAAAAGTTCCGACCGGGCATACGGAGTTGCAATAAAGCCTGCCATATTTATACGATAACCAGAATATTAGAGCCAGCATTCCTGCAGGAATCAGAAATTGTATAAAAATCTGAGGCCTGTTCACAACAGGAAGGACAGAATAATTATTGAATTTCGACAGTATCCAGGCAAGTGAATTATTACCGGCAATTACCAGAGGTTTGATAAAAGTGGTCATAATTCTTCCAAAATTGCTATAGGGGTCAAGCAGATCAAGAAATGTAAAAACCCCGACAAATGCAGCAAGAATTACCAGCAGCAAAATGCCATATCGGATATAGGTTTTGGGAGGTGCATAACGATGAAATTTCCTCCGGATTTTCCTGGGCTTAAATTTCCTTGAAAACCAGGTAATTATATCCTGAAGAGTTCCCAGGGGGCAAAAGGATGAACAATATACCCGCCCGAAAAGCAGGGCCAGCAGGCTGATAACAAGAAAACCGATTCCGGTTACGCTGATGGTAATGAAAAGAGTTAATAAGGAGGGAACGTACTGGAAAAATAAGATGAGATCCGAATATTTATAAAAAAAACTATGCAGATCGATAAATAATAAAAAAGTCAGAACGAAGAAAATAAGGGATACTGCAACCCTTATTTTCTTCAAATGTGCCAACGTCATTCCTTAAGCTGCTTTAATCCTGTTGATCCGGAGTTGGTCCAGATTCATATTTCCGATCTTGAGATCATTTGCAATTCGCAAATAATTTATCTGCGATGGTTCCATTCCGAAAAATTTGGCAGATGCAGCGTCAGCGGCAACCATATCGGTAGAAACAATTAATGATTTCATCTGGCTTATATCGGAAAGGGATACTCCACGTGGGCCATTGCGCATCATCACATTATAGGCATCAACAACATTGAGTGTCGGTTTTTTCCATAAAGGAAATTCCGCTATGCATTGGTTTAAGTTGTTTCTATGCCAGAATTCACGGTCCCAGACGACTCCCATAAGGTTCTTCATGCTTATTGTAAGTTTTGCTGAATCATGATTTTTCAGAACAGGAACATTGATGAATACATCCGAGCTCAGTAGAAGTTCATGAACTTTGGCATTTTTCAGGATTTTTGTTCCCGGTATGTTAACCTCATGGTAGTAATTTTCCGTATTGCCTCCGACTATCTTGCCTCCGGCATCTTTTACCGCTTTTTCAATGCCGCTGTTTGAATAACATTTAACCCAGTTATCACAGGTATGATCGAATGCAAACACATCTTTTGCCCCTGCATCGAAACAGAGTTTAACTATTTTTGAGATGAGCTTAGGGTTTGTGTTGGCAGCTCTCTCGGGATCTGAATCCCATCCGATATTGGGTTTAACCACTACGGTTTGTCCCTTGCTTACAAATTGCTTCATTCCTCCAAGGGAAGCAATGGCCATATCAAACATAACATCAGGTTCGCCTCCTCTCACGGCAACCAGGTCCCAGGGAAGACTATTGCCAGGAATCCTGCTGAATCCCAAAGCCTGATTGATATTGAACAATCCATAAGATGCGGCTCCTGCAAATAAGCCTGCACCTACTCCTTTTTTGATGAAATTTCTTCTATTCATGGGTGGCTTAAAAATTTGTATTTGAACGAAAATATTGATCAAAAGCACGAAAAAACATGATAAAACTCATGAATAGATCTTTTTAATTTATGACCGGTTAAAAATGGATAAGGCAGGGATTGAATTTCATTGAGGTTTATTTTACATTTAAATACAGGCTTTCAACATTAATAACACATATATGAAAAATTCCAGAAGAGACTTTATAAGAAAAACAGGCGGGATTATTGCCGGTGCAGGTATTGCATCGGTTATTCCGGGGATTTCAACCGCAAAATCAAAAATAATTGGTGCAAATGATAAAATTAGGCTCGGACTAATTGGCTGCAACGGCATGGGCTTTGAAGATCTTCGTCATTTTTTAGATAAACCCGGTACAGAATGCGTGGCCTTATGTGATGTCGATCAGAATGTTCTTGACAGGCGGAATGCCGACCTTGAAAAAATTGCCGGGAAGAAAGCTGATTGCTATAATGATTACAGGAAACTTCTTGAACGGAAAGATATTGATGCTGTGATAGTGGGAACCCCCGATCACTGGCACTGCCTCATTATGACGGGAGCCTGTGAAGCGGGAAAGGATGTCTATTGCGAAAAACCGGTTGGTTATTCCATTCATGAATGTGACCTGATGGTCAAAGCAGCGAGGAAATACAATCGGGTGGTCCAGGTAGGGCAGTGGCAGAGGAGCGGCCCGCATTGGAAGGATGCTGTTGATTTCGTTTACTCCGGCAAACTTGGAAAAATCAGAACCGTAAAAACCTGGGCGTACCAGGGATGGATGAAACCTGTTCCTGTGCTTCCTGATGAACCTGCTCCCAAGGGAGTTGATTATGATTTCTGGCTGGGTCCGGCTCCCAAAAGGCCTTTTAACAAAAACAGATTCCACTTTAATTTTAGATGGTTCTGGGATTATGCCGGTGGATTAATGACGGACTGGGGCGTGCATATTATTGATTTCGGATTATACGGAATGAAGGCAACAGTACCGAAATCGGTGGTTGCCATAGGCGGAAAATTCGCTTATCCCGATGATGCCTCCGAAACCCCGGATACCCTGGCAACATTATATGAATTTGATGATTTCACTATGATATGGGAACATGCTACCGGAATTAATGGCGGACCCTATAACAGGGATCATGGAGTGGCATTTATCGGGAATAACGGGACTCTTGTCGTCGACCGTGGCGGTTGGGAAATAATTCCGGAACAGGAAAACGGGCAGTATAAAATGGAAGCCATGCCTCGTCAGTATGGACAGGGAAAGGATCTTGACCTTCATGTTGAGAATTTCCTTGATTGTATGAAATCACGCGGTAAACCAGCCTGTGATGTTGCGATTGCCGCTAATACCGCTACTGTAGCCCACATGGGAAATATTGCCTACAGAACAGGTCATAAATTATACTGGGATGAGAATAATCACCAATTCTTAAATGATCAGAAGGCTAATGAAATGCTTACAAGATCTTACCGTGAACCCTGGAAAATGCCTGACCTTGGATGAATGATAAAAAACGATCAATAATATACTTTATAGTTACTTTGAATCTGTCAATTGACCAACTACAAGGTAAATTTTCAAAAAGTAGGTTTTTTAACTGCCTTTGCCATCGTGGTGGCAAATATGGTAGGTACCGGAGTATTTACCAGCCTGGGATATCAATTGCAGGAAATCAATTCGCCTTATGTGGTTCTGTTGCAGTGGTTGACCGGGGGAATTTTTGCCCTGAGCGGTGCATTATGTTACAGTGAGCTTGCCGCAAACCTTCCCAGGTCAGGCGGCGAATACCATTTTCTTTCAAAGATCTACCATCCTTTTCTGGGTTTCCTTGCAGGATGGATTTCCATACTTGTCGGGTTTTCTGCACCGACAGCACTTGCGGCAATGGCGATGGCTGGTTATACAGGGTCAATATTCAATACCGGGCACACCAGGATCATGGCAATAGCCATCATCATAATGATATCATTTATACATTCATTTCAGATAAAATTTGAAAGTAAATTTCAACTGGGAGTTACCAAACTTAAAATACTTATTATTTTAGGTATTATATTTTCGGGACTTGCCTTTGTAAAGCCTGTCACAATTAACCTTATCCCACACATAAGTGATTTTAATCTCATTCTGTCACCGGGGTTCGCAGTCTCTATGATTTTTGTGTTCTATTCTTTTTCGGGATGGAATGCCGCCGTTTATATAACCGACGAAATAAAAGATCCTGATAAAACCATTCCCGGATCTTTATTCATGGGAACACTTCTTGTAACTTTGATGTATTTCCTTCTGAATTTTATTTTCCTTTATACTACACCTCTCGGCGAAATGAATGGGAAAATCGACGTGGGATTTATAGCGGCAGTTCATATCTTCGGCAGGGAAGGGGGAATGATCATGGGTTCAATGATCGCTCTGTTACTTGTATCCACTTTGAGTTCCATGATCTGGATTGGGCCCAGGGTTTCGATGGTCATGGGAGAGGACTACAGGATAATAAAATTTCTGAGTAAAACCAATCGTTATCATGTACCGGTAACTGCGGTTTGGGCGCAGGCAGTTGTTTCCATAATCATGATCCTTTCGTCGACTTTTGATAAGGTGCTTATCTATGCGGGTTTTACCCTTAATATTTTTACTCTGTTAAGCGTTGTCGGGGTCTTTATAATGAGAATAAAAATTCCCCGGCAATCCGGAAAGTCACGTCTGCCAGGATACCCTTTAACACCGGTAATTTTTATAATCCTGAACCTTTGGATGTTAATTTATTTAATATTTGAAAGGCCTGTGGAATCTCTGATCGGTATGTTTACAGTAATGACAGGAGGGATTCTTTATTACATAGAGATGCGCAGGATGAAACCGGAAAGTTCTGATTGAAAATATGGGATATCCATAATGTTAAGCCCGCCTTCGCATTCCGTTACGGGGGGACGAGTTGGCCAGGGTGCAATTCATCGGAACTTTGCTCCAGTAGTAATATGGAGCCGGGGATTGCCATGATGGTAAATATCTTTTATTGGATTTCTGTGAAAATTTTTATCATTGAATCAATTCATTTATTTTTGCAAGCGAAAATTTTTTATTCATTGGAAGATAAATTTTTTGAATTATCCAATTTATATGTTCTATAACTAGCAGAAAATCAATATTATAATGGGTGTCACTAAATCGGTTACTATAGTAGGCGCGGGAGTGGGTGGAATTGTAACATCACTTTTTCTTGCAAAAAAAGGTTATGAAGTAAGCGTTTATGAAAAGAATCAATTCCCGGGTGGTCGCTGCGGACAGATATCCCGTGACGGACACCGTTTTGATATCGGTGCTACCATACTTCTCATGCCGGATCTGTACAGGAAAGTTTTCAGGAGTCTTGACCTGGATTTTGATAGTGAAATGCAATGTATTCCCATTGATACACTCTACCGGCTTTTCTTTGAAGATGGGAAAACAATTGACATAGTGACAGACAAGACTGGAATGAAGGATCAGGTTGAATTGTTGGAACAGGGTAGTTATAAAAAACTTCAATCTTATCTGGCATCAGGATATGGCTTTTATAACCTTGCGTTTAAAAAATTATTGGGAAGGAATTTTTATAAAGCCCGGGATTTCATTACGCCTGAAAATATCAGGTTATTGTTCCGGCTGAAAGTCTTTACGAGACATTCGAAATATATTCGCCGCTTTTTCAATGATCCTCATCTGAGAACTGCATTTACTTTCCAGAATATATATGTCGGTCAAAGCCCGTACGATGCTTCCGCTTTGTTTTCCATGCTTCCTGCCATTGAATTGAATGAAGGTTCATGTTTTATGAAAGGTGGGATGCATAGCCTTGTTACCAAATTAATGAACCTTGCGAAAGAATCGGGAGTGAAATTCTATTTTGATCAACCAGTAAAACAATTTGAGACCTCCGGTACGCGGATTACCGCCATTATATTGGAAGACGGTCGTCAGGTAACGTCAGATCTCTATGTTTGTAATGCCGATCTTCCTTACTCATATAACAAGTTTCTGGCTGATCAGGGTCCGGCAAAAAGAATAAATAAAATGAGATATTCCTGTTCGGCGATTGTTTTTCATTGGGCTCTGAGTAAGAATTACCCGCTTTTAGGTCTGCATAATGTTATATTTTCAGATCAATATAAGAATAACCTGGATGCGATTTTTAAATATAAATCGCTCGGCGATCAGCCCGATTTTTATATCTATGCACCGGAACGCTGTGACCCTGATGCTGCCCCGCGGGGCGAAGATACCCTTACCGTTATTGTTCCTTCAGGGCATATGGATCCCGGATATCCACAGGATTGGGATACGATAACAATGAAAGCCCGGAATTATATTTTGAAACGGCTGAAATTAATCGGTTTGAAGGACATTGATCAACATATTAAATTTGAAATTACCATGAAACCCGAATCCTGGGTTGAGCATTGTAATGTTTCAAGGGGAGGAGTATTCGGAAGTCTGAGCCATAATATTATGCAAATGGGTTATTTACGGCCGCATAACAGGCATGACCGGTACAGGAATCTATATTTTGTCGGAGGCAGTACGCATCCGGGAAGCGGTATACCCATGGTATTGTTATCGGCTAAACTGGTTTCTGAAAGAATTGAAACCGGGGAATAAAATTTTGTCACAGGATTAACTCATCCGGTGTATTTACGTTAAACTGTGATAAGGTCATTTTTTGATTTTCCCGATTACAATTTTAGTAAAATATTCATATTCAATTAATTATGAACAACTCACAACGGGATTTTTTGGATATTTTTCAAAAAATCAACTTTACAGAGATTAAAAAACATCCTAATATTCTGATTGCAGCCCGATTCTGGGATGAAGAAAGGTACCAGGCGGCGTGTATGTGCTATCGTTTTATGAGAACTATAGATGATATGATTGATGATCATAAATCTGTTTATCAGAGAATAGACCGTGCTACCCGCAATAAATTTCTGAAGGAAATATATAACAAACTTAGATCACTAAAATACGCAACAGAAGATGATCATGGATATGGAGAAATCTTAAGTATATTTAAAAAGTTTAAAATGCCTCTGTGGCCGTTTGAATTGTTCGCGTCTTCCATGATTTATGATCTTGATCATGATGGATTTGAAACGATCGAATCGTTCCTCGACTATTCTCAGGGAGCTTCAGTGGCGCCGGCTTCAATTTTCGTTCATTTATGTTGCCTGAATCAAAAGAAAGGCAAGTATTACAAACCCGCCTGGAATATCCGTGAGGTTGCAACTCCCTGTGCCATGTTCAGTTACTTGGTTCACATCATTCGGGATTTCCAGCAGGACCAGAAAGAAAATCTGAATTATTTTGCTGAAGATGTTATTCATAAATACGGATTAACTGCACAGGATCTCAGAACAATGGCAATGGAAGAAAATTATACCGGGGCTTTCAGGAATATGATAAATGAATATTACCAACTGGCAGGGTTTTACAAAAACAAAACTTATGCAATGATCAGGCTAATTTGTCCATACCTGGAACCCAATTATCAATTGAGTTTATTGATCATTTTTAATCTGTATTTAATGGTTTATGAGAATATCGATGTTGCTAATGGAAAATTCTCCGGGAATGCCCTGGTTCCCTCAATGGATGAAATTAAGTGCAGGGTATTAAAAGTGATAATGGAGTATTCCGAAAATCAGTATACTATTTCAGAAAGGAATTTATTAAGCATATCCTGATTACCCGGGCTGAATTCAAAGAAATTGAAATTGCCTCCTAAAAGGAATTTTAATAGGTCGTCATACCCTGATATACTCTTGATTCTTCTGCAGGAACCAAATAACCATCAAATGTATACCTGTTGCCCCAGTTATCCTGGAACTTGGCCGTTGCCCGACCATCCGGATATACATTAATGAAAACATCGGAATTGCCCGTTAGACTGGAAAGCATATCACATTTTATAAAAATATTTTTCGATTTGTTAACCTTATATTGGGTCACTCTTCCTTGAAGTGTCAAACCACCTACGCCATTATTTCCTACGCGGCTATTTGAGCCAAATTGAATGACCATTGTACTGTCCCTTAACGAGACAAAATTGAGGGTAGGATTGACAACAAATGCCATATTATCACGATTGAATATTGTATTGGCTTCAATAACCCAATTCATATTATTTACAAGGGTATCAAGTCTTTTCAGATTCGCTTCTGCTTTAAGTTTATTTAATTGCTTCCTTACTTCTTTTCTTTCTTTTTGATTGTTGATCACATTACTATCAGCGGAAGCCTGGTCCTGTGCTTCCAAAAGACTTATGCTCATACCTAATGCGAATAATATTAAAATCAACTTTTTCATATCCTTTATGATTTTATGTCCGTTCTACTTTTATTTACGCAATGAATGCATTCGGGTAAACACCAGTCGGGTTAATTAATGTTAATTCGTGGGGATTTAATAAAAACAAACTCTCAATTAAGTTTGTGTGTCTCTTGTTTAAAACGAAAATATGCCTGTGATATTGAAAGTATTTTGATGATTCTTAAGTATCCGAAACGGAATTTTAATTTTCCTTACCTTCTTCTTTTTCTTCCTGAATTAAAAAAGTATGGTTTCGCAACTTTTGGAAAGATTCCTTTCCTTCCTGGTAAGCGAACCAGGCAATACCCAGGCATCCGACAATATCAATGTAAGGTACATTTGCAAGTTCATGTGCCAGGCTCGATCCAAGCAAAACGATAGAAAGGTAATAGCATGTTCTTGAACATTCTGCGTCGGCAATAACCGGAATGCAATTCAATTTTTCACCGATATTCAGTTTTACTTTATATAATCCATACATGGTTGCAATAGAAATTCCCGAAATTATAATACCTGCAAGTGTCGTATCCGGATGTGAATTGGTATAAAATGAGATTCCTGCGCTAATGACAAGGCCTGCTGTTAAAATATAAAATGCAATAGCTGTAATTCGGAGCGCTGACTCCTCAAATTTGTCCCTTTTATCTAAACCGGGATTATTTCTTATCCTTCTGATCATATGAAAGACGCCAATCCCTGAGATAATCTCCACTAGGCTGTCAAAGCCAAACCCTGTTAAAGCCAGTGTTTTACCCCTGGTTCCAAACCAGAGAGAAACGATACCTTCAGCCAGGTTAAATAGGATAGTAAAAATGCTCAGGTAATAAGCCTGCCTGAATAATTTTGTCTCCTGTGTGTCACTAATAGTATCAACCATAATATAAATATTGGCAGATAAATATAATTTTATATTATTACTTGGAACTTTATAAAAATACGCAATTAACTGATATCATGAAAAGACTGCCGGCTTTTCGGAATACTTTATAAAGTCGAAATTGGATTTTTTACCATGTTCAACGGGAACCATTTCATCCGAAGATCAAAAAAATCGGACGGTTCAGCTTGGAGGGAATTTGTATTGCTGAAATACAAAGGAGAATTACCGGAATAAGAATTGCTATTTATAGGATGGCATAATATTAAAATCAATGTTTTCACCTTCATTTATGAATAGAAAATTAATGCTTCTCGGAGGAATCATTTTAAAACATATTTAAATTCAAAATATGCTTTAATGCGGTTAATTTACCCTGCTAATTTTTAAAATCTTTAATTAAAAGTTATTTTGCATTACATTTCTTTTGTGGTCATAGTACATGCTTAATTTTTTCTAATAATTTACTTGGAAACATAATCTAATAATCAGGGAACATTTGCCGGTAAAGCAATGAAAATAAATTACAGGATTTCGACGGAAGACCTAAAAACAAGATTAATTAAATTCTGGATCCTTTCTGCCAACAAATCCATGAGTATTAACCGTGTATTTGATTTTGCCAAAGGATCTCCCGTTTATACCGTTGAGGGGAAATATGTTACCAGGGGATGGACTGAATGGACGCTGGGTTTCCATTTTGGCTCTGTTATATTTAATTATGAAATGACCGGGGATATCGATTTTTTAAAAATTGCCCGCGAAGGAGCGGTTAAGCATCTTCCTGTTCAGATCAGTAACACAGGGGTTCATGATCATGGATTCAATATAGTAAGTACCTATGGCAATTTATTGCGTCTCATGCGTGAAGGCAAAATTCAGGAGAATGAATGGGAAGAGGAATATTATAAATTAGCTTTAAAAATATCAGGGGCCGTTCAGGCTTCACGCTGGACTGAACTGAATAACGGAGGTTATATTTACTCTTTCAATGGACCTCATTCCCTGTTTATTGATACAATTCGAACTATAAGGATCCTTATGCTGAGCGGTCTTATGGGACATACTCTCTTAAGTGAAAACGAGAGTAAGATTAACCTCTTGCAACGTGCAGCCGATCATTTACGAACTACTGCAGCTTATTCGGTTTTTTATGGCAAGGGAAGGGATATTTATGATGTTACGGGAAGAGTCGCGCATGAATGTATTTTCCATACGAAAAACGGGACATTCAGGGGGCCTGATTCACAGCAGGGTTATTCGGGCAGAACGACCTGGATGAGGGGACTAGCCTGGGCAATGCTTGGTTTTGCAGAGGAACTTGAATTGCTGGATTACTTAACCGAGACAAAGAATAAAGGAACAATGATTTTTGAAAATCTTCACGAGATCCTTGCCGTAGCTGCAACAGTTACCTGTGAATATTACCTTGAACATGCTACTTCTGACGGAATTCCATATTGGGATTCCGGTGCTCCGGGACTGGCAGCTTTGGGTAATTATAGTGAACAGCCTTCCGACCCTTATAATACCTATGAGCCTGTCGACAGTTCTGCTGCCGTTATCGCCGCTCAGGGGCTTTTGAGGATGTCATTCTATGAAAAGAAACATGGAAACCTGGAAAAACATAGAAAATACTACCAGGCCGGATTGACTATTGCAGATACTTTATTATCGGAAAATTATTTATCGGAAGATGTTCATCACCAGGGCCTGATTTTGCATTCGGTTTATCACCGCCCCAACGGGTGGGATTATAAACAGGAAAACGATAAAGTACCCTATGGAGAATCCAGTATGTGGGGGGATTATCATGCCAGGGAACTGGCGCTATACCTGGATAAAATTATTAAAAATGACACTTACTATACCTTTTTTGATTTTCTGAGATGAAGAATAACGATAAGGATTATTCCAGAATATGCCTTCATACTGTTACTACCAAACCATGGAAACTGGATATAGCCATTAAAAAATATCTTGATAACGGGATCGGGGGGATTTCGGTCTGGAGAAGTTATTTGCACGATTTCGATATGAGGGTAGCAGCCAATATGCTGACGGAATCCGGGTTGAATGTAACCTCCCTGGTAAGGGGTGGCTTTTTTACCGGCTTTGATGAAAAAACAAGGTTGAAGTCGGTTGAAGAAAACAAAGTCATGATTAACGAAGCTAAGGAAATTAATGCGGGGCTACTTGTTTTAGTTTGCGGATCGACACCCGGTCAATCCCTGCAGGTATCAAGACAACAAATCCGGGATGGAATAGAAAAAATTTTACCCCATGCGGAAGCTGTTAAAGTTAAGCTGGCCATTGAACCCTTGCATCCTGTTTATTCGGATTCAAGATCAGCAATCAATACTCTTAATCAGGCCAACAACCTTGTTGAGGATTTTCAATCACCCTGGTTAGGAATTGCTCTCGATACTTATCATGTCTGGTGGGACCCTGATCTTGAAAAAGAAATTATGCGTGCAGGGAATAATAATAACCTTTTTGCAGTTCATTTATCAGACTGGAGGGTGCCTACCCGGGATATTCTTAATGACAGGGAAATAATGGGAAGAGGCATTATTAATATCCAGGAAATTATCGATTGGGCTAAAAGTGCAGGTTACAGGGGAATGTATGAAATTGAAATTTTTTCAGATGTTTATTGGTCAATGGACCAGGATGAGTTCTTATCGGACATCCTAAATTCTGTTGATAAATATAATTTTTAGTCATGACTATAAAAAAAATCGGGATCATACTTAATGGAGTTACCGGAAGGATGGGAACTAACCAGCACCTGATCCGGTCAATTTCAGAAATTATAAAAGAAGGAGGGGTAGCTTTAAGAAATGGAGACAGAGCGATGCCGGAACCTTATTTATTGGGACGTAATGCTGATAAATTGAAGGAATTGAGTCATCGCACAGGTAATTTTCAATTCGGAACGGACCTTGACGTTGTATTGGCTAATAAGGAATATCAGATATATTTTGATGCTCAGACAACCGGCAAGAGAGCGGCTTCGGTGAAAAAAGCGATTGAAGCAGGCAAGCATATCTATTGTGAGAAGCCGGTCTCTTCTTCATACGAAGAATCCATGGAATTATTTCGTCTTTGCAGC
>JBJKSY010000374.1:0-3465 GCA_046703645.1 Cyclobacteriaceae bacterium | reverse complement strand
TTGGGTTCCAGGGCAAAACACCTGTGAGTATCAATAATGACTGGAAAGCAGGGACAGGTATCCTTACCGGTTCCATTGGCCGGCTGGGATATTCATTTCCCGAAACAGAAGGATTTAACCTGGAATATCTGAATTATATCGATTCCATTGCCATTGATGCTATCCGCTCCAGGGCCACTCCGGGTTGCAGGGTGCTTGTAGCCAGGAACGGCAAGGTAGTATTCGACAGGGCTTATGGCTATTTTACCTATGACAGTATAAATCCCGTAAGGGAGAATTCCGTCTATGACCTGGCTTCTCTTACCAAAGTGTCTGCCACATTGCAGGCGATAATGCTGTTACAGGAAAGAAGAGTGATTGACCTCGATAAAAAGATATCCTGTTATCTTCCGGAATTAAAAAATACCAATAAGGAAAACCTGATCCTTCGTGACCTGCTGACCCACCAGGCTGGATTACTTCGTTATATTCCTTTCTATAAAAAGACCATTCATCCATTGTCGCATAAAAATTTTTATTATTCATCGACTCCCGGTAAAAAATTCCCAAATGAAATTGCCCCGGGAATTTATGCCCGGTATAGCCTGCCCGATTCCGTATGGTCCTGGGTAATACGTTGTCCAATACGCCCCAAGATTTCTCCAAAACCCTATAATTACCGGTACAGCGACATCGGTTTTTATATTTTATTTAAAATGGTGGAAAGGGTTACGAACCAGCCGCTTGATGAATTCGTAAAGCAGAACTTATATGATCCTCTGGGCCTGACTACCATCACCTTCCGGCCGGCCAATTCATTGCCTATTGACAGTATTGTGCCGTCAACCATCGACAGGGAATACCGTGATACAAAGCTCCAGGGGTATGTACAGGATGAACAGGCCGCCCTTTTCGGCGGGGTTGCCGGACATGCCGGGCTTTTCTCGGACGCCCATGATCTTGCGGTGATCATGCAACTTCAGCTTCAGAAAGGATATTACGGCGGCTTCCAGTTCATACTACCGCAAACCATTGATGATTTTACGCACCAGCAATATCGATTGAACCGGCGCGGTCTCGGCTGGGACAAGCCCAATTCCTCCGACGAACACCTCAGCCCCGCTTCCGGATATGCATCCCCGGAATCATTTGGCCATACCGGGTTTACGGGAACCATGGTCTGGGCTGATCCAAAAGAGGATCTGGTTTATGTTTTTTTATCCAACAGGACCTATCCCGATGTGGATAATCCCAAACTAAATGAATTACAGGTGCGTAAAAGAATACAAACAGTTATCTACAGCGCATTGTTAAAACATTAAATTATTTATATGAACATCGGTATTGTTTGCTACCCTACTTACGGGGGAAGCGGAGTTGTTGCAACGGAACTTGGAAAAGGTCTTGCTAAAAAAGGCTATAAAGTTCATTTCATCACCTACACCCAACCCTCACGGCTTGATTTCTTCAATGAAAATCTTTTCTATCACGAAGTGACCATTAATTCCTACCCGCTCTTTGAATACCAGCCCTACGAACTTGCGCTTGCAGGAAAAATGGTGGATGTGGTCACCTATGAAAAACTTGATCTTCTTCATGTGCACTATGCCATACCCCATGCTTCGGCCGCCTTCATGGCCAAACAGATCCTGAAGACCACCGGGCATTCTATACCGGTAATTACTACGCTGCATGGTACGGATATCACCCTGGTGGGTAAAGATCCTTCACTCACTCCTGTGGTTACTTTCAGCATCAATGAGTCGGATGGAATAACGGCAGTTTCGGAAAGCCTTAAAAAAGATACCCTTGATCATTTTGATATTAAAAAAGAGATCCTGGTCGTCCCGAATTTCGTTGACCTGACAAGGTTCAGAAAACAATCGAAGGAGCATTTCAAGAAAGCCATTAGCCCGAATAATGAAAAACTGCTCGTGCATACTTCCAATTTCCGGAAAGTTAAGCGCGTGGAGGATGCCATCCGGGTTTTCCAGAAGATCAGGATGAAGATCCCGGCCAAATTATTATTGGTCGGCGACGGTCCGGAACGCATCGTGGCAGAGAATCTTTGCCGTGAGCTGGGAACCTGTGACGATATCCGGTTCCTGGGTAAGCTTGAACAGATCGAAGAAGTCCTCTCAGTCGCTGATCTTTTCCTTATCCCTTCCGAGAAAGAAAGTTTCGGCCTTGCCGCCCTGGAAGCCATGGCCTGCGAGGTCCCTGTAATCTCTTCAAACATCGGGGGTTTGCCGGAACTGTCTATTAACGGGGTGACCGGTTTTATGTGCGATGTGGGTGATATTGAAGACATGGCAAAAAAGGCTCTTATTGTCCTGGATGACCAGAATCTTCCCAAATTCAAGAAAGCTGCCGCGGAAAGGGCAAAAGACTTTGACATCAATTCAGTATTACCCCATTATGAAGATTATTATAAGGAAGTAATGGATTCCTTTAAAGTGAAAGAAAAAATGTAATTTTAAGGTTTGTTACATTTGATGATTGACATTCTATCGTGTTGATAGGCTCCTAAAACCTTAAAATTATGGACGAAACAGTTCGAATTCCGAAGAACGAAGGGACCAAAGTACTGTTTAAGAATAAATTTCTTGAGAAGCTTTCAAGAACTCATATTTCGGTTCCTATTATCTTATTGAATTTATTTTCCGCCTTATCCCTTTACTGGGGTATTACCCATACTGCCCTTGGAGGTTTAACCATTGCCGGTCTTTTCTTCACAGGGATCCTGTCCTGGACTTTCTTTGAATATATAGTGCATCGCTATATCTGGCATATGAATACCAGTACGGATTTCAGGAAGAAATTACAATATAATATGCACGGAATCCATCACGAATACCCGAAAGATAAGGACAGGCTTGCCTTGCCTCCTGTGATTTCAATTACCATCGCAACAGTCCTTATGCTTCTTTTCCGCGTTACGATGGGAACCTATGCATTCGGGTTTTTCTCCGGTTTTGTAACCGGGTACACATTATATCTCGCGATACATTATATTGTACATGCTTACCAGCCACCCAGGAATTTCCTGAAGGCCCTATGGATCAACCATGGTATTCATCATTACAAGGATGACGATCATGCCTTTGGAGTTTCCTCCCCTCTTTGGGATATCCTGCTCGGCACAATGCCCGTTAGAAAAAAATAAAACTTCACGGCGTCTGAACTGCAATACGAATACCATTGGTGCGTTTACGGAAAGAAAACATTTTAATCCGGCGCAGGTTTTATCATTATCCTGTTCGGGTAGTATTCCTGGTTCTTAAAATTTATTGAGACTTGTATGTTAGGCCACCGCTTTTCCAAATACATACCTCCCAAAAAAGGCGCCGAAAACGGTTTTGATTACCTGTTCGATATATTCATGCAACTCCTGCTGATCACTTCGGGGGACGTTACTGAAGCGCTGAACTGGATGAATGAACTGGATAAGCAATACGGGGTGACTACCGATAAGTACGGCATGGG
>JBJKSY010000373.1:0-2660 GCA_046703645.1 Cyclobacteriaceae bacterium | reverse complement strand
TAAATGCAAACAGCATGCCTCCAAGGTGGGCATAATGCGCCACATTATCCCCCGGGGACTGGTGAATCACCGAATATAATTCGAAGAGACCGTAAAAAAGAACAAAATACTTGGCTTTTATGGGTATCGGCGGAATGAGTAAAAACAACATGGTGTTTGGAAACAGCATACCGAATGCCAGCAGGATGCCGAAAATCGCGCCGGATGCGCCAACCATAGGTGTATTGGCAATGCGTTCGTATATCTCCTGAACAATATTCGAGGATTCGGCTTTGTAAGAACTGTTATCCGGGTCTTTGGCATACTGATCGATAAATTCATCAAGCTGATCCGTGAGCTGGTAATGGTGTACCACGAAGGTATTGAACAGTTCCGGGTTGGGATTTGACAGGTAGGCATTCATGTCCTTTTCCACCCCATACGTCTGCCAGAAATTGACCCCGAACCAGATAACACCGGCACCTACGCCTGTGATCATGTAAAATGCAAGAAATCGACGGGAGCCCCAGACCTGTTCCAGCATAGGGCCGAAAATGAACAAGGCAAACATATTCCCGAACAGGTGCCAGAATCCGGCATGAATGAACATGTAGGTAAAGAACTGATAAGGATTGAATGTGGCGGCATGAATATAACGCAATCCTCCAAAGGAAATAAAATCAATATGAAACAGGCTTTGAATGACCGTGATGGCAACATTAATGATAAGGAGGTTCCTGACGACAGGTGTGATTCTTTGAAACATTACGACTTTTTCTTTATAAGATTCTCAATCTGGTTCAAGGGAATAACAGTATAAACAGGTTCACCGGAAGGTGAATAATTCGGATTTGAACATGCGAACAACTGATCTATCAGCATTTGTTGTTCGGTGTTTGTCATCCGGTTAAGATATTTTAACGAAGAATACCGGGCAAAGGATCTGGCAAGATTTTCACTGATATTGAGTTTTAACTGATCCCGGTTTTGCTTGAATTGCTCAATAAGGTCTTCAAATACTTCCTTTTCATTGATATTATCGAGCCCGACAGGTATCCCGTTAATAATAACAGAATGGCTGCCAAAGGAATCTATATCAAAGCCAAGGTCTCTGATCTCCTGACGGATGTCCATAACCAGGGTAAAATCCGTGGGATTCAGTTCTACGGTTACCGGAAATATAAGTTTTTGGGTCGACGCGGATTTTTCTTTTAATCGTTGCATAGACTGATCATACAAGATCCGGTAAAAAGCTGCTGCCTGATCAATGATCATCAGACCCGATTTGACCTGGGAAAAGATGAATCGATTATGTATCTGGAAGGTGACAGGCGATTCAATGCTTTCAGCCTCGCCTTTGAAAGAATGAGTCTCGTTCCCTTCGGGGAATAACGTTTCCGGGTTCATTGATTCCTGACGGCCGGAAAGTCCAGTTAAATTCCCGGATGTTAATCCTTCATATAGTGAATCCCGGTTTTCAAGATTGCTGAATTCTTTTGATCTGAGCCGTTCGTAATTCAGATCGGCTATGGTACGGCCGGAGGAAGTGCCGCCGAACTGGTCCCTGAGCGAAAAATTCACATCCGTTTCAAAATTAAGTGAAGGCGTGATATTATGCGTTCCGAGCGCCTGTTTTACCACTGACCTGATCACACTGTATAACGCCCTTTCGTCGAGGAATTTTACTTCCGTCTTCGAGGGATGAACATTCACATCAACATGGGTTGGCTCCATATCGAGGAAAAGGGCATAGAAGGGATAAAAATTCGGTGCCAGTAACCCTTCATAAGCCGACTGGATGGCATGATTCAGGTAATTGTTCCTGATGAAACGATTGTTTACAAACAGGAATTGTTCACCCCGGGTCTTTTTGGCATAGCCTGGCACACCAATATATCCGCGGATATTGACATGTTCGGTTTCTTCCTGGCAGGCTACAAGTTGTTCCTGGTAGTTTTTCCCGAAAAGGTTAATTATCCTTCTGGCGAGTTTGCCTGCCGGAAGGTTATAAATCTCCAGGTCATTATGGTATAGCTTCATGGTCGTCCCCGGCGAGGAAATGGCAACATGCTGGAATTCGTCGATAATATGCCTCATTTCTACCGGTGCTGATTTCAGGAAATTCCTGCGGGCCGGTACATTATAAAAAAGGTTTTTAACCAGCAGGGAAGTCCCTGCCGGCGATGATTCGGGTTCCTGTTTTATAAAATTCGATCCTTCGATAATGACTTTGGTCCCCAATTCATCTTCCGGCCTGCGGGATTTGAGTTCAACCTGGGCAACGGCTGCTATGGAAGCCAGCGCTTCACCCCGGAAACCCATCGTGCGGATCCTGAACAGATCCTCGGTGGAATTGATCTTTGAGGTGGCATGTCGTTCAAAGCACATCCGGGCATCGGTCATAGACATACCGTGCCCGTTGTCAATTATCTGGATGGCACTTTTCCCGGCATCCCTGATAATGACCTGGATATCATCGGCTCCCGCATCCAGGCAGTTCTCAAGAAGTTCCTTGATAACCGATGCAGGTCGCTGCACTACTTCTCCGGCTGCTATCTGGTTGGCAATGGAATCCGGAAGGAGGTGAATAATATCAGCCATTCACAATAATACTCAGTGTTTTCTGAACCTCGACATTATATACAAAGGTATCAGCAGCAGGAGAAAATAAAAGACATAAT
>JBJKSY010000372.1:0-5534 GCA_046703645.1 Cyclobacteriaceae bacterium | reverse complement strand
TGTGAATTTCCGTAAAAGGAAAGCATCAGGAAGATCATCGAAGGAATTATACCTTTCTTCATGCTTTTTTCCTTATTAACATGAGACCATCCCTTACCGGAAGCAAAATATTTTCAACCCGGCTGTCGGATTGAATATGATCATTAAATTCCTGTAATGCGATCGCTTCCTTATCTCGATCGGGGTTATAAATTACTTTACCGCTCCACAGTACGTTATCGGCAAAAATGAAACCCCCGGGCCGGATGTTATCGACCAGCAGATTATAATAGTTCAGGTAATTGATCTTATCGGCATCCATAAACACAATATCATAGATAAATTTCAATTTGGGTATGATCTCAAGTGCATTTCCGATGTAGAGTGCGATTTTATCATCCATTTTTGCCTTTTTCAGGTTATTGCGGATTGTCTCTTCAAGTTCCATATTGATCTCAATGGAATGAATTTTACCTCCTTCTGCAAGACCCTCGGCAAGACAAAGGGTTCCATAGCCGGTGTAGGTTCCTATTTCAAGAATGCAGGAAGGGTTCATCATTTTGGATAACAGGCTTAGAAGACGTCCCTGGAAATGCCCGCTGAGCATACGCGGAAAAAGATGGTTGACATGGGTTTCCCTCTCAATTTCTTTCAATACCCCTGATTCTTCAGACGTATGTTTTTCAGAATATTTCCGGATTTCATCCTCAACAAATTCCATGAATCACTCTGGTTCAAAAATTAACCGGCAGGTTTTACTTTCCCTGAATATTTCGTTAGCAATATTTCTCAGGTCCAGAGAGGTTACGGATCGAATCTCCTTTATGATATCTTCCAGAAGATCGATCCTGTTGAGATCCAGGATGCTTCGCCCCAGCATGATCATCAGGCTGACGTTATTTTCTTCGGACATCGCAAGCTGACCCACCAATTGCTCCTTTGCCTGATGTAACTGTATTTTTCCCAGCGGTACTTCTCTCAATTTTCTTATTTCTTTTTTTATCAGATCCAGACTTTGGTTCAGGTTATTCGTTTCAGTGCCGAAATATAAACTTAATATACCAATATCGCTATAAGCCACATACGATGCATCGGCTGAATAAACCAGGCCCCGTCTTTCCCGTAATTCCATATTCAACCGGGAATTCATGGAAGGACCGCCCAGTATATTGGAAAGCATGAAGAGTTTCATCCTTTTATGATTGCCTAATGCATAGGCAGGGAATCCAATGGCGCAATAGGCCCTGGAAATATTTTTTTTCCTGACAGTTTTTATACCTCTGGCGGGAACAGGCGGTTTACGTTTATGATTTCCGGACAAACGGGGAAGATCGGTAATATACTTCCTGACGATCTTTTCACAATTCTCCGATGATATATTTCCTACAACAGATACAATTGCTCTCCGGTGATTCAGATTTTTTTTTATAAATTCCGGGAAATGATGGCGTCTTATCTTTCGTACTGAATCTTTCGTTCCCAGGATGTTTCTTCCTATTGCCTGATCCGGGAAGAAAACCTGGTCAAAATCATCCTGCAGAGATTCTTCCGGGAGATCCTCATACATCAGCATTTCATCAAGAATTACTTTCCTTTCCTTCTCTATTTCCTTTGCCGGGAAGGTGGAATAAAAAGAAATATCGGTAATTAATCGTACAGCCCTTTCAAAATGTTCATTGAGAACAGAAGCATGAAAGCATATCTTTTCCTTCGTTGTAAATGCATTAAGCTCTCCACCAACGGATTCAAGGGAATTAATAATATGATAGGAATTGCGGTTCCTGGCACCTTTAAATGCCATATGTTCCCAGAAATGGGCAATACCCTGCAATGATTCCGGTTCATCCCTGCTGCCTATATCAAACAGTATTCCGCAATGAACAATTTTGGTATTATTAACCTTTTTATGTACCAGACGAACCCCGTTTCCCAGTTCGATCACCGTATGATCTGTCATAAATGAACCTTTATATCAGCCCGGTACTGTCTTGTCTCTGATGACCCGATTTCCCGGGGAAGAATGGCTTGTCAAAGATAGATGGAAAAAAAATTGACATGAACACTCGAATGAAAAATTAATTGGTATTTTTATTAGATAAAATTTGCGGATATGAAATACTTACCGATCGACAACAAACTTTTCATCAACAACCGGAAAAATTTCTGCAAGAAGCTTCTTCCCGGCTCGCTGGCCATATTCAATTCCAACGATATTCTGCCAACGAATGCAGACGGGACCCTGCTTTTAAAGCAAAATACCAATCTTTTCTATTTGAGTGGCATCGACCAGGAGGAATCACTGCTCGTTCTTTTCCCGGAACATCCTGACCCTGCCATGCGTGAAATATTGTTTCTAAGAGAGACCAATGATGAAATAGCCATCTGGGAAGGCCATAAATATTCCAGGGAGGAAGCAGCGAATATTTCCGGAATTCAGAATATACAATGGTTGGATCAATTCGAGACTACCTTCAATACCCTGATGGCCCTTTCTGAGAATGTATACCTGAGTTCGAACGAACATATCCGTCGATCTGAAACTGAAGTTGAGACCCGGGAGATGCGTTTCGTGAAATGGTGTATGAACAAATTTCCACTTCATCATTATCACCGCTCTGCACCCATTATTTATGACCTCCGGTGCATAAAATCCGAAACAGAAATCGAATTGATGCGGAAAGCAATTGAGATAACAGAATGGGGATTCAGAAGAATTCTGAAATTTGTAAAACCCGGGGTGATGGAATATGAAATTGAAGCGGAATTCATTCACGAATTCATTAAAAACCGTTCGGCAGGATTTGCTTATCCACCCATTATCGCGAGTGGCTTCAATGCCTGTGTATTACATTATGTTGAAAATAATAAACCCTGTGGGGAAGGGGATGTATTATTACTTGATGTGGGTGCAGAATATGCCAATTATAATGCCGACATGACCCGTTCAATTCCTGTAAGCGGCCGGTTTACCCCGCGTCAGAAAGATGTATACAATGCTGTACTTCGTGTACAACGGGAATCGTTCAATCTCCTTCGTCCTGGTGTCATTATTCCCGAATACCAGAAAGAAGTCGGCAAAATCATGGAATCGGAACTATTGGGCCTGGGCCTGATAACCAAATCAGAAATAAAGGAACAGGATCCGAAAAATCCGGCCTATAAGCGATATTTTATGCATGGAAATTCCCATCACCTGGGGCTGGATGTACATGATGTAGCCGGTGTTTATAAAAAAATTGAAAAAGGAATGGTTTTTACCGTTGAACCGGGCATTTATATCCGTGAAGAGAACCTGGGCATCCGTCTGGAAAACAATATCGTCATCCTTGATAAAGGCTTTGACGACCTGATGAAAAACATACCTATTGAAGCAGACGAAATAGAGGAACTGATGAATTCATGAAAGCTATTTTAAAATTTAAAAAAAATACCAGCACACCCGGGGTTTTATTATTATTTAAATAATTTTTTTTATTATTCATTATTTTTTTTATATATTTGAAACCCCTTTGTTAATAAGTGGATTTAAAGAGGAGCAAAAGTAAAAGGGCTTTTTCAGTCAATTTTAAGGGAAAAACCAGCATTCTTTCCCTGATGATAATCCTTCCCCTTCTGAGTTTCACAAAACCGTTATTCGCGCAAAAGCTCGCTACTACGGAAGATGGGAATATCGTTATCCTTTTTGATAACGGAACTTGGAAATACGCACCCACCGACCAGATAGAAAACAGCAGGAATCATGGATGTACCTACCAGTTAATACAGCCGAAATCCGATACATTGCAGCAAATTGCAATCTTACAGAAGGAGCCGCTGGTCAGTCATAGTTATGAAGCAATGAAAAACACCGACCGGTTCAAGGATTTTGTTCATTGTGATCTTGCCATCGGAGAGGTAAACGGCAGAAAAATTGCCTATTTCGATTATACACTCCAAACCATTTACGGTCTTTATAATCATGGAATTATTCAGGAAGGCCGTAAATTATTGTTGAAATTAAAAGACAATTCTACCGTTGAACTGACCCTCGACCAGACTGATAAAGGAGAAGTTGACAGGGATAACAATGAAACCCGCTACCATACCTATGCATATATTTCTCCAAGATTAGAGAAAGTGCTCAAGAAAAATGAAGTGGATAAAATACTTATGCCCTGGAGCAAGGGTAACGAAGTTTATAACGTCATCTATCCCCGGATCTTCATCGACCAGTTGTACTGTTTTGATTAAGACCCAATCCGGGCTCTCTCTGCAATCCTTGCCTGATCCGTAAAAAATTATCTCTATTCCTTATCAACAAAAAAGGCCGATCAAACGATCAGCCTTTTTCACAGACTTCTTAAAACTAAATATGAAATTGTTCCTTTATATACTCAGTTACGATTTTCCCGTCGAAAAGGTTAATAATCCGGTGTGAATAATTGGCGTCATAAGGTGAGTGAGTAACCATAACAATGGTGGTTCCTTCTTCATTGAGTTCAGCAAGAAGTTTCATGACTTCCTCGCCGTTTGCGGAATCCAGGTTTCCTGTAGGCTCGTCAGCAAGTATCACCTTAGGCCTGGCAATGATGGCCCGGGCGATGGCCACACGTTGTTGCTGACCGCCGGATAACTGCTGCGGAAAATGATTCCGGCGATGCATAATGTTCATTCGTTCGAGTGCTTCTTCAACCTTCTTTTTCCTCTCACCTGAGGGGACTTTAAGGTATAACAGGGGCAGCTCTACATTTTCGAAAACCGTAAGTTCATCAATCAGGTTAAAACTCTGAAAAACAAATCCGATGGAGCCCTTCCTTAGCTGGGCACGCTGCCTTTCGGAAAATTTAGAGACTTCCTTGTCTGCAAAATAATATTCACCCTCTGTAGGATTATCGAGTAAACCGACAATATTCAGCAGGGTAGATTTTCCGCAACCTGACGGACCCATCACGGCTACGAATTCCCCTTCCTGAATTTCCATGCTGATATTGTTGAGGGCTGTAGTTTCTACTTCATCGGTAGTAAATACTTTTTTTAGGCTGACCGTTTTTATCATGATTATAGAATTTAAAAATCCAGTTTTTTTATTTTAATAAGAGAACTTCATTGTCACCAAAGTTTTCATAGGAGGAAGTTATCACTTTATCTCCATCCTTCAAACCATCCAGCACTTCAAAATATTCAGGATTCTTCGCTCCAAGCTTAATATCCCTTTTTACGGCACGTGAACCATCCGGGTCAAGGACATAAACCCAGTTTCCGCCCGTATCCTTATAAAACCCGCCCAGGGGAAGTAATAATGCCCTTTGTGAATTTCCCAGTTCAAGTCTGATACGGAGCGATTGTCCTCTTTTAATGCCCTCAGGTTGTTTACTTGTAAATATCATATCGACTTCAAACCTGCCATCGGTAATGGTGGGGTATACTTTTGTGATCTTCAGGTCATAATTCTGGCCCGCATAATCGAAGGAACCTGTAAGCCCTGGTTCAGTACGTGGCAGGTACAATTCATCAATTTTAACCCTGACTTTGAATTTATCAAGCACATCCACCTGCCCCAGGTTCTGCCCGGGAGT
>JBJKSY010000371.1:0-3728 GCA_046703645.1 Cyclobacteriaceae bacterium | reverse complement strand
ATCCAGCGGCCATCAATCCAATATTTGAATCCCAACATCAATGCTTCCAATCCGTTGAGCATCTCTTTTGGAAATCCTGACCTGGGCCCTGAATATGCTAACAATTTTGAGGTTTCTTATGGGAAATACTTTTCAGGTACCTCTATTAACATTTCTGCTTTTGCAAGGAACACAAGCAATTCCATTCAAAAAATCCATACGGTTACCGGGCTGGACACTATTACAACGACATATGGGAACATCGGTGAAGAAAATACTTATGGAACAAGTATCTATGCTCATATAAACCTGAACAGAAAATTGGCCCTTAACGGTGGAACGGATATTTATTATAGTATCCTCCATAACAATGACCCTAATCCGCTTTATGCCGCAAAAAATCGCGGATGGGTCGCAGGCTACCGGTTATTTGGAAATTATAATATAGAAAAAGGTTGGGAATTACAATTTTTCGGATTTTACCGGGGGCGAACGATACAGCTTCAGGGAACTCAGGGGGGATTTGCAATTTACAGCTTAAGCCTGATGAAAGAATTTAAGGATAACAGGGCGAGTCTTGGATTCGGGGCCGATAATTTCCTGACAAGCGCCTATAAGATTAATAGTTCGGTAATATCTCCGGACATAGACCAGCGCAATACTTCTATTTATCATAACATGAATTTTAAAGTTAATTTTTCTTACAGAATAGGGAAAATAACCGTCAATAACCGGGTGAAAAACAATAAATCCATATCGAATGACGACCTGAAAACCAGGGAGGAAAACAGTCCTATCGGAATTGATGAAGAACAGTTACAGACCTCTCCAACAAGGCAAAGCTTTTTAGGTTTGTTTAAACGACCTTCGAATAATTCAGGTAAAACCAAAGTTAAAAAGAATAAAAAATCGAAAAAAAAGAAGCGCAATTCTCCTCCTGTGAACCTCGCCAATTAAAAAACAATAACCTTTTCTTGAAATAAAGATGTGAATTGTGATTATATCCTATCAATATGAACACACGAATCGAACCGCTGGCAACTGAAAAAAATGATTATCAATTCGGGAAATACCATCTTACGTAATCAATCTTCATGGTCTGGGGAAATTGAGTGGTATAATCTGGATTGCCGACCAGGTCACCGCCGACAGCAAGTGTAATATTCAACCAGAAAGCTGAATTAAATATATAACTGTCCCCTACATCGGCCTTGGAGAAGGTCATGTATTTATGGTTATCTACATACCATTCAATTTCGCCAGGCTGCCAAAGAATACTGAATACATGATATTCGTCTGAGAAAGTATCTGAATATACCGGCAGACTGTAACTGGATTGACGTTCCTGGATATCCGACAGGTAATAATAAACAGCTCCCGTCATCAGGTTGGGCTGCTGACCGCGAAGTGTAGCGATATCGATTTGCCCGCACAGAGGCCAATTCGTTTCATCGAACGTATTGCCAAGCATCCATAAGGAAGGCCAGATTCCCGTACCCTGCGGCATTTTTGCCCTGATCATGATTAGTCCGTATTCAAAAATTACACGGTTACGAGTATTTATTCCTGCGGAAGTATAATTAGTACCGTCTTTACGTGCTGTTATTACAAGATTGCCATTTGATACCTTTATATTATCGGAGTCGGTGGTAAAGGTCTGAAGTTGATTAAAAAGCAGGCTTGGTCCTGTGTCGAAATTGAACTCACCGAGGGTACTGAGAGAATCGTTAAATTCTTCACTGAACTCCAGGCTCATTCCGGGAATTTGCAGCGGAGAGATATACCCGTCGGATGCCAGGTAAACATTATGGAAGTCATCATCGATAATAGTGATAGGGAGGGATTCCCCGATTCCCGAGCCATTGTCCACGTTCGTGATTAGGATTTTGAAGGCCTTGGTAAATTCAGTAATAGTGTCTGAAATCAAAGTCACATGAAAGGAATCCAGTGTCGTTCCCGGGTTAAAAACAAAGCTGCTGTCCACGATGGGTATATAATCCTTATTGGCTTTCGCAGTAGAATCAACGGTTGAATAGGTTACCGTCACCGGCTGGTCTGAAGAGTGCGATAACCTGGCCCTTACGGTCAACACCTTATTCTTTCCGTTACCTTCCGTATCATTTCGAGGCAATAATGTTACTTTAGGAAGGCCATATTCCACCGTACCCCGGCTGCACGAAACAAATATCATTAAGATACATGGTACCGCCACTCTAAAAAATACCCCCTTCAGATCTTTCATGTAAAAATATTTTATTGATTTTATTATCTAATTTAATTAAATATTTCTATCGAGTATTCATCCAGGGGCAGAATAATTCATCCAAGTTTGGTGAAATGCAAAATAGAAAAGGAATGCATTCGCAGAAAAAGGTCTGACCGGGAATCGACTGACGAAAAACAGTCATGATCTTTGTATATAAAAATCGGTTGAGTTGTCTGCCTGTATTAGATTTCTTAGACCAGAATTTTCACGCACTTCATTTCCGGATACTGAACTTGTATAAATAACAATTATTGAGTCATATCACTCATCAGATTTGATCGAATAGCCGAGTGAAGCCCCTAGGCATTATTTACTAACCCATTAAATAGATGTAAATATGTTATTTCGATAAAAGATAAGAAAATAGAAGATTATCAATTAAAAGAATGGGATTGGGATTAGTATTAAGATTTTTAAAAAAATTGAATTAACCTATCTTAATTAAAAAATGAAAGACATAATTTGACACTGAATAGGACACTGTAAAAATAAGAAACCACTGTAAAGAATTGATTTACAGTGGTTTTAGTTATAATAAATGAATTAAAAGTAGCGGGGGTAGGACTTGAACCTACGACCTTCGGGTTATGAGTATATTCCCTGAAATTTAATGATATTTCTAGTTTTTAGTCTGTATATTTGAAGTAATACTTAGAATTTACAGAGTTGATCCAGAGAACAATTTTACCCGAATTATTGAAATTGCTGTCCTTTTACCCGGCGGTAGGGTTAATTGGAGCGCGACAGGTTGGAAAGACTACACTTGCAAGGATGATTGAAAGTCAGGCAGGCAAACCGGTTCGCTACTTCGATCTTGAAAAACTGGAAGATCATAACCGGCTATCTACCGATCCCGGATTTTATCTGAATCAGTTTCGCGAAGAATTGGTAATCATTGATGAGATACAGCGACTACCTCAATTATTTGCCGAACTGCGATCATTGATCGACCAGCATCGTATTGCAGGCCGTTTCCTGTTACTGGGCTCTGCATCTCCCTTATTATTAAGGAATACATCAGATTCCCTAGCCGGCAGGATTGGATTTATTACACTTCACCCTTTCCATTTACAGGAATTGGGATTCAATAAAGACAATATAAACAGACATTGGTGGAGAGGCGGTTATCCTGAAGCCTGGCTGGCTCCATCTGACGAGCTAAGTATAAATTGGAGAGAAAATTTTATCCGGACATACATTGAACGGGATCTGCAATTCATTGGTTTGAGTACCGATCCTATCCGCTTCAGGACCTTTTTACAAATGCTGGCATCTGTTCACGGGAATTTGTGGAATGCCGAATCGCTCGGCCGGTCACTCGGAGTTACCGGCAATACCATTAAAAATTATCTCGGCTTCCTGGAAAGCTCATTCTTTACAAAAACCCTGTATCCTTATTATAAAAATATCGGTAAACGATTGGTTAAGTCTCCCAAAGTATATATTAGCGATTCAGGGCTTTTACACACATTATTAAGTATTA
>JBJKSY010000370.1:0-3021 GCA_046703645.1 Cyclobacteriaceae bacterium | reverse complement strand
CGTCATTATCCTTTGCTGACAAAAGGGATGATCAAAGGACTTGCGCCCATGACAAAAATCCTGCTTGATGCTACCCTTCTGGGTTCCAATCCGGACGGGTTGTATAAGCCTAAAAAATAATCCCGTTCATAGCGGGACGGACCGGCAGAAAATTTTTATAACAATGCTGCGGCTTCCTTATCGAGACAGAAGAATGCATGATCCATTTCACGGATCCAGGTGGCAGGCACTTCAGCCCCGATCGAGCCTTTGAGTATTCTCCTTGCAATTTCGGCTTTGTGACTCCCGTTCATGATCGCATAAATTTCCTTTGAGTTCCTGATCTGCTGAATTCCAAGGGTGACCCCTCTTTCCAGTTTTACAGGCTGATCGAAATATTTTTTGCCGGCCACCTCGCGGGTTATTGGATCAACATTTATTGTATGGGAGAGCAATGCAGGATCCACACCGGGTTCATTGAGGCCGAGATGGCCGTTCATGCCCACACCCAGCAACATGAAATCCACAGCACCATGTTCCTGAATGAATCGATCGATCCGTCTGCATTCCGCATCCATGTCTTCGGCTTCTCCGTCGAAAAAGCAGATCTGCGAAGCCGGCAGATTCACGTGGCTGAAAAAAGTTTTCTGCATGAAACTGCGGCAACTGCGGGGATGATCTTTACCGATGGCCACCCATTCATCCAGCCCTACGAACCAGGACTTGCTGAAATCGATTTTACCGTTTTCATATAATTTAATGAGTTCCTTAAAAATACCGACCGGGCTGTTTCCGGACGGCAGGCAAAGAAGCGCATCGGGTTTCCGGGTCAGTAACTCTACTATCTTTTGTGACACGAATTCATCCAGTTCCTTCGCTTCCTGAAAAATCTTTAACTCCATAGTTCCTTAATTGAATTTTTTAATTCTTTTTGATTTATCTTTTCAATGGACATCCTTTAAATACACACAATGATATTTTACACCCTTCTGGCGAGAGTACCGTAATAGGATTATAATCTAAGAAAATCCCGTGTATTTTATTTTGACTCCAGTTTCTTGATCAGGTTCAATGCTGAACCGGCCCTGAACCATTCGATCTGTGATTCATTATACGTATGGTTTGCCGTTATCCTGTCTTCAGACTTATCCTTATGATGCAGAACCAGGGTCAATGGTTTATCCGGTTTGAAGCCGTCGAGGTCAATGATATCTATGATATCATCTTCCAGTATTTTGTCATAATCCGATTCATTGGCAAACGTGAGTGCCAGCATTCCCTGTTTCTTCAGGTTCGTTTCATGGATCCTGGCAAAGGATTTTACCAGGATGGCCCTTACGCCAAGATGCCGGGGTTGCATGGCGGCATGCTCCCTTGACGATCCTTCTCCGTAATTCTGGTCACCGACTACTATGGTGGGAACATGGGCAGCCTTGTATGCCCGCTGCACATCGGTTACGGACCCGTATTCTCCATTTAACTGGTTCTTGACCCTGTTACTGGATTCATTGAAAAAATTTATTGCTCCGGTCAGGGTATTATCGGAAATATTATCGAGATGTCCGCGGAAACGAAGCCATGGCCCGGCCATGGAGATATGATCGGTGGTGCACTTTCCCTTCACTTTGATCAGCAGTCTCATGCCGGAAATATTTTTTCCGTCCCAGGGTTCGAAAGGTGTGAGAAGCTGCAGTCTCTTGGAATCCGGCTTCACGATAACTTCAATGCCTGAACCGTCCTTTGCCGGGGCTTTATATCGGTTATCTTCGACTGCAAATCCCTTTACGGGCATTTCAATGCCCATCGGCTCGTTCAGTTTCACCGGTTTCCCTTCTTCATTGTTCAGCGTGTCCTTCATCGGGTTGAAGGTAAGCTTGCCGCCAATCGCAAGAGCGGTAACAATTTCCGGTGAAGCCACGAAAGCATGGGTATTGGGATTCCCGTCGTTCCGTTTTGAGAAATTCCTGTTGAACGATGTTATGATGGAATTCTTCTTTTCGGGATCATTGGTATGTCTCGCCCACTGGCCGATACATGGACCGCAGGCGTTGGCAAGAACCACACCACCCATATTTTTGAAAATATCAAGGTATCCGTCTCTTTCAACAGTATATCTTACCTGTTCGGATCCGGGAGTAATGGTGAATTCCGATTGCGCTTTCAGTTTTTTGTCTATAGCCTGTTTGGCCACGGAAGCCGAACGGGTGATATCTTCATATGACGAATTGGTACAGGAACCGATAAGCCCAACTTCCAGTTTTTCAGGCCAGCCATTTTTCTTTACTTCCTCTGCGAAGCGGCTTAACGGAATGGCGCGGTCAGGGGTATAGGGTCCGTTGATATGGGGTTCAAGCTCCGAAAGATTGATCTCAATTACCTGGTCAAAGTATTTTTCCGGATCGGCATATACCTCCGGATCACCGGTCAGGTGCTCCCGGATTGAGTTTGCCGCTTCGGCGACTTCTGATCTCCCTGTTCCGCGAAGGTATACTTCCATTTTTTCATCGTAGCCGAATGTGGAAGTAGTTGCACCTATTTCTGCTCCCATATTGCATATGGTTCCCTTGCCGGTGCAGGAAAGGCTTTTTGCGCCTTCACCGAAATATTCAAGAATACATCCCGTACCGCCTTTAACAGTCAGTATACCGGCGACTTTTAATATAACGTCTTTTGCGGAAGTCCACCCGCTCAGTTTCCCTGTAAGTTTAACGCCGATGAGTTTCGGGAAACGGAGCTCCCAGGCCATGCCGGCCATAACGTCCACTGCATCAGCGCCGCCGACACCGATAGCGATCATGCCGAGTCCTCCTGCATTCACAGTATGTGAATCCGTACCGATCATCATTCCGCCGGGGAATGCATAATTTTCCAGGACTACCTGGTGGATAATCCCGGCGCCGGGTTTCCAGAATCCAATCCCGTATTTTGCTGAAACGGATTCCAGGAAATCAAAAACTTCCTTATTGGCACCCAGGGAAGTTTCAAGGTCCTGTTTTGCACCGTTTTTTGCAAGGATAAGGTGATCGCAATGGACGGTAGCAG
>JBJKSY010000369.1:0-2978 GCA_046703645.1 Cyclobacteriaceae bacterium | reverse complement strand
GTCTGTTTTATTTCGAGCAGGTGCTGGTGCCGGAAAGGTTTATAAATGGAAATATTATTATTTCTCCATGAGAAATGAGAAGTATCCGAAGCCTTCTGACCGGCTCCGGTTGAACCGGTTATAGCACTTACATGGATATCATTTTGAATAACTCCATTTGCGGCAAGGGGAAGAAGTCCTAATTCTATGCATGTGGCAAAACAACCCGGGTTGGCAACCGATCTTGCATTTCTGATCTTTTCACGGTTGAGTTCACATAGACCATAAACAAATTCGCCGAAGTTTTTCTGCACTTCCGGGTAGGTGCCTTCAATACGAAAATCCTGGCTCAGGTCAATGATGCGGGTCCGGGATGAAATTTTATGTGAATTGAGATATCCGGTCGACTCCCCGTGTCCCTTGCAAAGAAACAGTATGTCGGTGTCTATATCCGTTTCCACCGAAAATCTCATCTCACAGATTCCGAGAAGATCATCGTGAACATCCGAAACAGTTTTCCCTGCCTGGCTTTCACTCTGAACGGAAACGAGTTCTACTTCCGGATGATGGATCAGCAACCTGATCAGTTCACCGGCAGTATACCCGGCCCCACCGGCAATACTGACACTAAACCGACTCATCGATTTTATTGACCTTTTGATAGATCATCATGGGAACCGCCTGGATCTTGGTAAATCCTTTTACATCGTCTCCCGACCAGGCCAGGTTCATCTCCCCATATTCGCCGAAATCCGATGACATCAGGTCATGTCCCGATTTGACTCCCAGTACCTGGAATCGGTAAGGGGCCAGCCGGCAGATTACCCTTCCGGAGACAAATATCTGGGTATCTTCCATAAATCTTTCAATGTTCCTCATAACAGGAGAAAGATACTGGCCTTCATGTACCATCATTCCATACCACTCAGCAAGCTGATTCTTCCAGTAAATCTGCCATTTTGTAAGGGTATGCATTTCAAGAAGGTGATGAGCCCTGATTACGAGAAGTGCAAGGCCTGCCTCAAATCCGATCCTTCCTTTGATGCCGATTATAGTATCACCAACGTGTATATCGCGTCCGAGAGCGAAAGGAGCTATATGCTTTTCAAGTTCTTCCAGGGCTTCCATTGAATCCTTGAATTTCCTGTCGTTGAAGCCGGTCACTTCTCCCTTATTGAATTCAATTTCAATATCTTCAATCTCATTGGTTTCAAGTTGAGTGGGGAAAGCAGTTCCCGGAAGGAATTTATCGGATTTCTTAGTTTCCTCGCCACCGACGGAAGTTCCCCAGATTCCTTTGTTTATGGAATATTTAGCCTTGCTCCACTCGCGTTTTATATTATGTTTCTTAAGATAATCTATTTCCTGTTTTCTCGAAAGTCTCAGGTCGCGGATGGGTGTAAGGATCTCGATCCCGGGGATCATGATATGGAATACCAGGTCAAAACGAACCTGATCATTTCCTGCACCGGTACTGCCATGAGCGACATAATGAGCGCCGATTTCCCTGGCTTTTTGGGCGATCATCTTCGCCTGGAAAACCCTTTCCGAACCTACAGATAAAGGGTATATATTATTCCGCAATACATTCCCGAAGATCATGTATCGGATAGAATCACGGTAATAATCAGATCTCGCATCGATGAGGTAATGTTTCACGGCTCCGATCTCATACGCGCTTTTTTCAATTTCTTCAAGCTCTTTGGCATTAAAACCGCCCACATTGACCGTCACGGTATAAACATCGAGTTTTTTATCTTCTGTAAGATATTTTACACAAAATGAGGTATCAAGCCCCCCGCTGTAAGCCAGAATTACTTTTTTATTTTCCATAATTTCAAAAGAAAAAAATTAAGAATTTGAATTTTCCTTTTTAAACCGGTTCAAAAGTACGAATCGTTTGAATCTAAGCCATCTTTCATAAATTTTAAATCCCCTGGATCGTATTTTTTCCCCGTTAATGCCTTTTTTTACCGGGTCATACATCATTCCCGTACACAGGCAATGAACTCTTTTCATGCGGTTCAGGATATCGTAATTAACGCAGCTTGAACAGCCCTGCCAGAATTGATCATCCTGCGAAAGTTCTGAAAATGTGACAGGTTCATACCCGAGGTCGGAATTTATCTTCATAACGGCGAGGCTCGTGGTAAGTCCGAAAAGTTTAGCCTTGGGGTACAACTTCCTGGAAAGGTTAAAAGCTTTTCTTTTTATCAGTTTGGCCAGCCCGTGTTTTCGATAATCCGGGTGAACGATAAGACCAGAATTAGCTACATAATTGGCATTGGACCAGGTCTCTATATAACAGAACCCGGCCAGTTTTCCATCGAACCGGAGACAAATTACCGCCTTTCCGGATTCAATTTTTTTAATAATATAATTAACATCCCTTTTCGCGATCCCTGTGCCCCTCTGTTTGGCTGATTCTTCGATCAGTTGACAAATTTCTTCGGCATATTTTTTATGGGATGCATCCGTTACAAATACTTTGAATTCCCAGATCATTGTATTTCTGAAGAGAATTAAGAATTAAAGAAGTAAATGATTGAAAACTAAATAACCGGAGAGATGTTGTTGCGTAAACAACGGGAGTGTCCTGAAGGCCCTAAGGCCTGAAGAAATATGACTCACTGAACAGTGTATTAGTTAGTAGGTTATTCAACTTTACAGAATTTTCTACAAAATAAATAAATATTCCCCAAAACAAGTATTAAAGAGGGATTTTTAATATTTATCAGAAATACTTCGTCTCAAGGATTTCCTTGAGGATCACGGCATCCTTAATGGACACCGGATCCCGAAGCAGCTTCCTGTACCGGGCAGCAGTATGAACATCATAGGTCTTGTAACTGGCGTATTGACCGTACCTGTTTTTGTTGACATCCACAGGAGCCTCATCGGATTTAACCATTTTTTCAGGGCCTTTGTAAATATCCTCGTAGGATACTACTGAAGGATCTTCAACAGGCTTGTGAAACTCAATCTCTGCTGAAGCGCGG
>JBJKSY010000368.1:0-1820 GCA_046703645.1 Cyclobacteriaceae bacterium | reverse complement strand
GGATTATATCTATGTCGGGTCATTTTATGTATTTTGTATCTGGATAAGTTTCGGGGTGATGTCACTCATGGATTACCTTGGACGGCTCATGAAACATTCCTATGCCGGAATAGTAGCAGGGCTTTTTATTTGCCTTGCGGCCCCGGCATTGATGGCCAGGGACAACTGGAATGATCATGATCGTTCAGACAGGTATTTTTCCGTGGATTCCGCTAAAAATTTCCTTTCCTCTTGCAAGCCGAATGCAATTTTGTTTACCGGCGGCGATAATGATACCTTCCCGCTCTGGTATGTCCAGGAAGTTGAAGGCTTCAGGACCGACGTCAGAGTAGTGGTCATGAGTTACTTTAATATAGATTGGTACATTGATCAGATGACACGAAAGGCCTATCAATCCGATCCTCTTCCATTCTCTCTGGAAAAAGAGCAATACCGGCAGGGTGGGCCGGATGACTATCTTCCATACATTCAAAACCCTAACATTAAAGCAAAAGAAATTTCCCTTCGCGGATACCTGGGGCTCGTCCGCAGTAATTTTAAGGGCATACTGGTATCCTCTGAACTAGGACCATTGAATTACCTTCCGGCCAAGGCCTTCTTCCTCGATGTGAACAGGAAAGAAATCCTGAAAAGACATCTTATCCCCGACAACCTTCTTTCGTTTGTTGATGAATCCCGGGACAAGGAAAGTGAAAATGTATCGACGGGAAGCCTTGCTCCCTTAAAAGTGACTATTCCCGTTGATATGGTTTTTCCAGTAAAAAAGGATGGCATCTATAAAAGTACTTTGATGACCCTGGACCTTATAGCAACCAATGACTGGAAACGACCCTTATATTTCACCAATGCCGCCCTTTATAATCTGGATGTCGACCTGAGTCCCTATCTTGTCAGGGAAGGAAATGCCTACAGGCTTTTGCCGGTGCAGAATCTTACACCGCAGGAAGAAATGGTGGACACCAGGTCGATGTATGATAATGTCATGAACAAATTCAGTTTCAGGGAACTGAACAATCCGGATGTATATTACAATGAAGAATACAGAAAATTCGTTTTTAACCACAGGGATACATTCAATGCCCTGGCCGCGGGGCTCTTAAGTGAAGGCCGCGGAGCAGACGCCATCAAGGTACTGGAAAAATGCCTTACAGTCATGCCGGATGATTCTGTTCCCTATGATATCACCACCACGAGGACGGCAACGTTATTGGCGGATCTGGGGCAAAGCTCCCAGGCTGAAAATATAGGAAGAACACTTTCTGAAAGATCGATCGGTTTCCTGAAATGGTACCATGAGCAGAAATCCGCAGACCTGACAGGTATCAACAGCAATCTTTATATACTTCAGCAAATGACGCAGCTTTTCAGGAAGCTGGGAGAAAATAAATATGCGGCAAAACTCGAATCAAATTTCATCGGTTATTATAACGACTTTAAAAAATAAAGCAGCCAGGTCAAAACATACATGGATCCCGGGATATAAATTTCTAAATTAATATGATTTATATCCCTGATCCCCGTAAAGTGCATCGAAAGTATTTTTTTGTTTCCCATAAAGATTTAAGCGGGTGGCGAACATGGCAATTTCGTTGCTATACCTTTATTCGTATCTTAATGATTTACAACATAATTTAACCTATTTTTAACCCCAATTCCTCATTAATTTGGTAATTTCGCCGAACCGTAAATTTCAGCATGATGAACCGTTTTGAAAAAGCCAATAACTATACCGGATGGCTGGTATTTCTGATCGCCTTTGCCGTTTACGCCCTTACTGTTGAACCTACTGCAAGTTTCTGGGATTGCGGCGAGTTTATTGC
>JBJKSY010000367.1:0-5445 GCA_046703645.1 Cyclobacteriaceae bacterium | reverse complement strand
ACCTTCGCGGATATAATAACTCCTGCAAATACCCTTGTCGATAAAATATAATTCTTCGCAAACTTTTCCTTCTTCCAGGAGGTATTCATTTTTAGAAAAAACCCTGCGATGAAGAGCCGGTAATAATATTTTCCAGCTTTCTTCCCTGAAATCCATAAGGTCATTTATATAATTACGAAGGTTTTGCATGGATTCCATATGAATTCAATTTCAATTAGCTGTGAAAATCTCAACGAATGGTTATCCTGTTTCCGACAACAGGAGAAATATTGCCTTCAATCAGATCTTTAAGAATATATAATGCAGAATTCCAATAAAATTTCCAATGTTCGTAGGCGGCTTCCCCGCGAATATTTTCCGCCTTCATTGGTGGTCCTGCCCGGGAGACGGATCCCAATGAGCTTAAATCCGTGGTTCAGAAAATTTTCCATAACAGGGTCCATTCTGAAAGTTATAAAAAGCTGTTAAATGTAATTCTATATTTTGTTAAGTGTGCCTGATTTATGTCCGGGACTCAATGGCACCCTTTGATTTGATATAAATTCCTGATCAAAATATGTAAATTTACTGGATATGGTAGAAGCCTATACCGAGGGAAAATCCTTTAATAAAGCCGACTTTACACTTCAGAACCTGAAAAGGGGGGACTATGAAAACTGCACCTTTATATCCTGCGACTTTTCGGGGGCTAACATGTCGGAAATAAAATTCCTGGCCTGCGTATTCGAAAGCTGCAATCTCAGCAATGCCATTCTTGCTAAAACTTCTTTTCAGGATGTAATATTCACTAATTGTAAAATGCTCGGACTGCATTTCGAAAACTGCAGCGATTTCGGTCTGTCTTTTCAATTTGAAGGGTGCATTCTTGATCACTCCTGTTTTTACCGGAAAAAGATCAGGGGAACTATCTTCAGGAATACAAAACTGACCGAAGTTGATTTCACGGAAACTGACCTGGCTGCTTCCGTAATGGAAGGTTGCGAACTGGCCGGTGCGACCTTTGATCATACAAATCTCGAAAAGGCTGATCTCCGGTCTTCGGTAAATTATTCCATCAACCCCGAAACAAACAGGATCAGGAAAGCGAAATTTTCCCGGGACGGGATACCTGGCCTGCTTGATAAATATGATATTTTCATCGAATAAAGAAGAAAAATTTATGATTTCGTGAATAGAAATATTCCCCGTGGGGAAATTTATAAATTATGATCCTTATTTTAAGAAGAAGATCAGGATAACCTAAATAATAAAAAGGAGGAACAAGCGGATGCATTCTGTAAGTCCGTCATTTCTTTTTCAAATATTTTTAGGACTGAAGTAAACATATTTTTATCCCAGAATCTTCCTTATGAATAGGTCTTATCTTTTATTTTAAATCGCAGTTTCATAACTCTGTATCATAACTTGCCAGATAGATCCTGTAATGAAGTTGAGTTTTACCCCTGCATTTATGAAGGAACACATTGTTGAAAAATTGGAGAACGTTCTGCTTGTTCTTATTGTATCGGATATCATTCTGGTTCTTTCCGGTGCCTGGCTGTTCCCAACTGCCCTGTCGGCTTCAGCTTCGGGGAAACAGGGCCTGGTAGCCGATCTGGCGATATTTTTAGTTTATTCGGCATTGACGTTATTTCTGATCAAAAGGACCGAAGGACTGGATAACCAAATCCCCGGATTTATCCTTGTATTCGGGTCTGCTGCCGGGCTGGTCTTTATAATGGAAATCCTGTTGGAATATATATTTGTACCCGACACCCGCATGAATACCCTGATGGGTTATGCAGAATTCGGGGGAGTTTTCTTTATTTACCTGATGGCCGGTGTATGGGTTGAAATCAAAACAGGCAAATTCTTTTCAGCCGTTGTGACTTCCTTCTGGAGCTCGGTATTTTCGTCGTTACTCTGGCTTTTCACGGTTCTTCTGCTATATTATCTTTTTCATAATACCGCCAGGGAATTATCCCTGCTGAAAGCTGAAGGAGATTTTGAGGATTTTAAGAACAGCGGAATGTCCGATTTCAATGCCTTTATCATGCAGGATTTCTTGGGGGCAGGATTCTTCCATTTGCTGCTGGGACCTATCCTGGCTTCCATTCTGGGAACTATTGGAGGATAGCTGGGTTTTCTAATAAATAAAATAAAACAAGAACCTCAATCACTGCGAACCTGAACAAGGTTTCTGAAATTTCTCTTTCTAAAATCCGCAAATTTCATATTTTTGAAGATTATGGCTTGCCCATCGTGTGCGGTTCGGGGAAATTTTAAAAACATTTAATATGAAAGAAATCAAGAGAAGAAAATTTATCAGGAACACGCTTATAGGAGCAGTGGGCACGTCAATTTCACTGCCTTCACTCCTGCACGGGGCACCTGAAGCCAAAACTTTAAAGAAAAATTTCCCTGTAAAAACCGGGAAGAAGAAAGTGGTTGTTGCCGGCGCCGGTATTTCAGGTTTGTGTTGTGCCTATGAACTGATGAAAATGGGGCATGATGTTACCGTCCTAGAAGCGAGCGGCAGGCACGGTGGTCATGTGTTCACCGGAAGGGACGGCCTGTCGGATGGATTGTACGCTGATTTCGGGGCCGACCATATTACCAAACCCGGGTACGAGAGATATTTTGGATATATAAAGGAGTTCGATCTGCCGGTACTTGCCTATCCTTACGCAGAAGGCTCCGATGCGGCCCCTGGCCGGTTTGCACTTCGAATGATCAAAGGGAAATTTTATTCCGATCAGGATCTCAACAACCCTGCTGTTCTGAAAAGCTTCGGCTTCAATGATCGTGAAGTTAAATTTCTTTCAACTGGCCCCTGGTATGCCCTGCGCTCCCTGTTCCTCGATTCCTACATAGATAGATTCAAAGACCCATACCAGCCTTTCGGAGTAGGTTATGACGACTTCGATAAAATACCGGTCTCGGATATTTATAAAAAAGAAGGAGCTTCTGAAGCGGCTCTTGGATTCCTGGGAGGCAGAAATACATCAGCCCTCTATTCACTCTGGAGAATGGCCATTATGAAGTTCCGGGGTATTCCACTCTCTGAAGGCGATACTTACAGGCTCCGGGGAGGCAACCAGCAGCTTCCCAATACTTTTGCGAAACACCTCGGCTCCAGGGTGAAGCTTGATCACCCTGTCATGGCAATAAAACAGGATAGCCGGGGAGTAAGTGTAACCTATAAGGAATACGGGTACGATGAGGAGAAGGAATTGAGCGCGGATTACCTGGTGAATTGTATTTCACTTCCTGTATTCAGGAATATTCCTGTCACTCCTGCCTTGTCGCCGGAAAAGCAATTTGTTGTCGATAATCTGACTTATACTTCTCATCCCTTTTATGTATTCGAAGCCAGCTCGAAATTCTGGCTTGACGACGGGTTGAAAAGCATCAACATGGAATTCGAACACCCCGATATTTCATCCATCTGGCAGGAACCCAATGAAGTCGAAACTACACGTGTGATCCTGAAGGCCTATGGACCTGGAGGTCTTTCGCCTTTAAGAGTTCTGGGAGCCTTTCGTCAGGTGTATCCCGGGAAAAGAGATACAATAGTCCAGGCCCTTACCGTTGACTGGACCAAAGATAAATTTGCTCCCACCTGTGAGATGGAACCCTTCCCGATCGGAGAAATGCATAAATTCTGGCCCCAGATCATGAAGCCTGAGGGGAGAATATATTTTGCCGGCACCTATGCAGATAATATGAGCCGCGGTATGGAATCCTGCCTGAGATCAGCCAACCGGGTGGCAAAAGAGATTGACCAGGCATAATAGAACTGTAAACAATATCCGATCTGAAGTGAAGAATAAAAATTTTATTGCCGGTTTCATGGGCGTGCTGCTGTTCATTTTAGCCGGTTTTACAATAAGATCCTTCCAGGGAAATCATCCTCCTGTAGTAAAGATCTCTTCCCCCCGTGGAAACCTGGCATATCCCCTGCATACGCTTATACCTTATTCGGTGCAGGTTTCAGATGCGGAAGACGGTGAATCAAAATACGATGAGATAAACGGAAGAGAAGTTTACCTGGAAGTCCGGTACCTGGCCGATACGAGCGGCTTTTGGAAGAAGACCGGGTTGTTTAAAGAAACAGATGCCCCCGGATTCTCCCTGATCAGATCATCCAACTGCGTGAATTGCCATTTATTCAAGACTCACCTGATCGGCCCTTCCTACAGGGAAATCAGTGGGCGTTACCCCGATACGGAAGAGAACATACGGAAACTGGTTGACCATATCAGGGAAGGATCAACGGGAGTATGGGGAAATGTAAAAATGCCTTCCCACCCGGAACTTAAAGAGGAACAGATCGGAAATATTGTAGCGTGGATCCTGAAGGCAGGCTCTGATCCGTCGCTCAATTATTATACCGGCACTGAAGGAGCACTTCAACTTGATCCTCCTGAGGGTGTCCGGGAGAATGGATTCTTTATGCTTACAGCCAGCTACCTCGATCACGGAACGAAAGAGGATTCCCTGCACAGGCTTACAGGGTATGACCGTATCATCATCCGCGGGAAATAGTTTTCTTAAATTATTATCCTGATTCACGAAACAGTCGGTGTAAGTACCCTGTGATTCCTTTATCTTTATAACTTATTTTAAAATCATGGGCAGTATTTTTTCCGACAGGATCTCCGACGTTCCCAAATCATTCATCAGGGAAATATTAAAAGCAACCGTTAATGAAGAAATCATATCCTTTGCGGGAGGACTGCCGAGCCGGTACCTTTTCCCTGTAAAGGAGATCAGGGATGCCTCGGTAAAAGTGCTTGACGAAGACGGAATGGATGCCCTTCAATACAGTACAACCGAAGGTTATAACGAATTGAGGAAATGGATAGGATCCCGTTATAAAACACGATTGGGCATCGATGTTAACTGGGAAAACATTATCATCACTACGGGATCACAGCAAGCCCTGGATATCATCGGGAAAACGCTTATCAATGATTCCGATGCCCTGGCCATTGAAGAGCCCGGTTACCTGGGTGCCATCCAGGCCTTTTCACTTTACCGGCCGGAATTTAAACCCGTTCCCCTGCATTTTGAAGGGGTTGATACGGAGGTATTTAAGCATACCCTGGAACAAAGCCCGGTGAAACTTTTTTATACCGTCCCGAATTTTCAGAACCCCTCCGGCATCTCGCATACCGACAGGAACCGTGATGAAGTAGCAAGACTCCTGAAAAACACTCACACATTTATCATCGAAGACGATCCCTATGGAGAGATACAGTTCTCCGGGGAAAGAAAAAGGAGTTATTTTACGAGGATCCCAGAGCATGCAATCTTATTGGGAAGCTTTTCGAAGATCTTCGCTCCCTCTTTCCGGATCGGCTGGGTCCTGGCCCCGGATGCACTGGTTGAAAAATTACTGGTAGCCAAACAGGCCGCCGACCTGCATACCAATTATTATGCCCAGCGGGTATTGTTCCGGTA
>JBJKSY010000366.1:0-5172 GCA_046703645.1 Cyclobacteriaceae bacterium | reverse complement strand
GCCGAGAGGTTACCCCCGCTGACAATGTCGCCTGACCAGTTCAATGTCGATTCAAACATTGAATTCAGGTTTTCATCTGCCTGCTGTGCTGCCAGGCCATAGGTATTGGCGCCTGTCCAGTAGCTATTCTTCGCATAATATTGACCGTGCATATTATTGCCGTTCTGCAGAGAATAGAAGACATCAAAGTTCAGGCCCTTGATAATTTCATAATTCGCTCTACCAGAAATATTAACTGTTTTTTCAGTTCCTTTGCTTGTATTTTCCTTTATAATCTGAACCGGGTTATAATAATCAAAAAGAACCTGATTAAAGTAATTATCCCATTTTGCAAATTGGTCATAGGTATAACCGGTTGGCAGTGGTGTATTGGGAGTTACCATAACCGGAGCGGTCGGATTATAAATAGTGGCATACCGGAAAGCTGCACTCTGACCGGTATTGGGATCCGTACCACCTCCGAAATTTATTGATTTATAGGTTCCCGCCGTGTTTAATGTAAGAGTCAGTTTATTATTCAGGGCTTTCTGCTCGATATTAAGACGTGTATTGAGTTCCTTGAAACCGGTAGTGATCTCAATACCCTGTGCATCGTGGTAGTTGATGGAGGCCCTGTAGCTGGTTTGTTTTGTACCGCCGGATAAAGAGATGTTATGAACCTGTGAAAGTCCGGTCTGAGTGATTTCCTTGAACCAGTTGGTACTGTTAAGGAAATCGGTTCCTGGCTGGCCGGGAACTGTCTGACGGAAAGCCCTCCATTCGGATGCGGTCATCATCGGAACAAACTTGGCCGGATTTTCCATGGTCACATAACCATTATAATCCACATTGAAAGTGCCTTCTTTGCCTTTTTTGGTGGTTACCAGGATAACCCCGGCAGACCCCCTGGTTCCGTAAATAGCAGCGGCGGAAGCGTCCTTCAATACGTCGATTGACTGGATATCGTTAGGATCAACAGTAGATAGATCTGCATCGATAACCCCGTCAACAATGATAAGAGGAGAAGTATTTGCTCCGACAGTCCCCAAACCTCTAAGTCTGATATCGAATCCCTGGTTCGGGTTGGCTCCCGGTTTAGAAATGGACAAACCAGCAACCTTACCCTGAATCAACTGGATAGGATCGTTTACATATCCCTTGTTGAAATCCTTGGTGGTCACATTCGATACGGAACTGGTAATTTCCTTTTTCTCCTGAGTACCGTACCCGACAACCACTACCTCAGACAGAGCCGTTACGTCGGATTGCAGGGTAACGTCCACAGTGGTTTGTGTGGCAGCCACCTGCACTGTCTGGGTTTTATATCCTACATAGGACATTACCAGGGTAACTGCACCACTGGGAACCTGCATCTGGAATTTCCCGTCGATGTCAGTTACTGTTCCACTGGTCGTTCCCTGAATCAAGATGTTCACACCCGGAATTCCTTCCCCGGTCGACCCATCTTTCACCGTACCTGATATTGACCGCTCCTGCGCAAATACCCAGGCGCCGGTGATCAACATCATCAAGCTTGCGAGTAAAAACCTCTTCATACGTGTTTCGTTTTAATAGTTAATTATAGGTTCAAATCAATTGGAGTCACATCTATTTAATACCGAAAGAAGATCCTTTTAGGGAAAATGGTTTTAAAAAGTATAATCCAATCCAAAACATAGATTTTATAATGTTTCGTAACTTAGGAATCAATAAAATAAAAATCAAACATTTTTAAATAAAAGTTTTCCGGAATCGATTGCAAAAAAGCCCTTTTTCAGTATTTTTCTTGGATTTTTATCTTTACCGGGGATTATAACATCCGGGGTCAGCTACCTCTAAACTCATCAAAATTAACAGTTTAAACAGGGGGATATAATCTCCTGAAATCTTCGAAAAATCCATTAATTTGCAGGTAATGTATATTTCATAAAAAATTAATACAGGGACGAATAGTCACTTGATTCACCGGCAAACACCTCCCTTACAGATATTTTTCATTGAATTTTGAGCATTTAAAGACAAATTGTTTATCCCGTATCGTTAATGTATATTTTCCCGATTATGTTGAAAAAATAAGAAAAAGGTAAATATCTTTGCATCCCATTTTGGTTACTCATAATAATCAGGACGCAAAAATTATAGACGATGAAACGTACTTATCAGCCTTCCACCCGAAAGAGAAAAAACAAACATGGCTTCAGGTCACGCATGGAAACACCGGGAGGAAGGAACGTCATTGCCAGCAGGAGAGCAAAGGGAAGGAAGAAACTGACCGTTTCCGACGAAAAACGACATAAATAAATTCTTTTCATAGCCTGAATTTCAATTTTTGTCACGTTTAATTCTCAGGAAAAATGATCCGGATGTTCATGCCGGCCTGTTTTGGGTGGTATTCAAATCCGAAAGCTGACAGCAAGCCTGCCGAACCCGGAATTCAACATACGACCCACCCCTCGCCTGCCGGGAAAGAAGTCGTGAAGCGGCGTGAAAATCTATGATTGAGTTTGAATATAAATTCCCCGTTTAATTAATGACCGGTTTTTTCAAAACCGGGAAATTATTGAATCATTCCCGGACATGTTCAAGGATTATCTGTCTGATTCACAAAGGTTTCCGAAGCCTGAACGACTTTCATCAAGGAAGCTAACAGAGTTACTCTTTTCCGAAGGACAGGTAAAAAAATTAAATGGAATACGCTTTCATTTTGTTCCCAATCCCGACAATTCAGCAGGGAGCCACCAGGTATTGTTTTCGGTCCCTTCCAGGCTGTTCCGGAAGGCTGTGATGAGAAACCGGATCAAGCGGATGATGAGGGAATGTTACAGGAGAAATAAGAATATGCTGTACCAGAATACTACACTGCACCTTCCCTATTTACTGGGCTATGTGTATCTTCGCAGTTACCTCCCTGAATATGAGGAGTTGGAAAAACAGGTGTTAGCCTCATTTACACATTTGATAAAATCGAATATTCAGAACCATGAAAAGCAGGATTAGGAAGATTATACTTCCAGCAGTACTGGTTATACTGTTCGGCAGCTTGATGTCAAGCACTGTCCCCAGTGAAAATTACTTCGAAATTGCCAAAAATCTGGACATTTTCGCAACTGTCTTCAAGGAAGTGAATACGTTCTATGTCGACACGATCAATCCCACCCAACTGATGCAGACGGCCATTGACGCCATGCTGGCCTCTCTTGATCCTTATACGAATTATATACCTGAGGATGAAATCGAGGATTATATGACCATGACAACCAACCAGTACGGGGGTGTGGGAATGCTGATAGGAAGGGAAAAAAATAAAAATATTGTATTAATGCCCTATAAGGGTTTCCCAGCTTATAATGCCGGGCTGAAAATCGGCGATGAGCTTTTAAAGGTTGATAATGTCGATGTCACCAATATGAATACGAGCGATATCAGCCGGCTGTTAAAAGGGCAATCGAGCACTGCGGTCGAGATATCCGTTAAAAGGTACGGACAGGCAGAACCTCTTGATTTTTCCCTCAAGCGGGAAAGGATCACCATCGATAATGTTCCGTATTTTGGCATGGCAGCGCCGGGCGTCGGCTATCTCAAGCTGACAGATTTCACGACTTCTGCAGGCCGCGAAGTAGCCCATGCCGTGGAAAAGCTGAAGGAAGATGGCGCGAAAAAAATCATACTTGATCTCAGGGGGAATCCCGGGGGCCTTTTAAATGAAGCCGTTAATGTAGCCAATGTGTTCATCCCCAGGGGTATGGATGTGGTAAGCACAAAGGGAAAAGTTACCGAATGGAACAAGACTTACAAGACACTGAACAACCCGGTAGACACAGATATACCTCTCGCTGTCCTTGTTAACAGTCATTCGGCTTCGGCTTCTGAAATTGTCTCGGGCACGATCCAGGATTATGACCGGGGGGTGCTGGTAGGGAAAAGAACATTCGGCAAGGGATTGGTACAAACCACGAGGGATCTTACCTATAATGCCAAGCTTAAAGTAACTACGGCCAAATATTATATTCCCAGCGGAAGGTGTATTCAAGCCATCAATTACAGCGAGAGAAATGAAGATGGAAGCGTAAAACGAATTCCGGACTCCCTGAAAGTGGCCTTTAAAACCAGGAACGGAAGAACAGTATGGGATGGCGGCGGCATTGATCCCGATGTGGATGTGAACGCCCAGAAGTTTGCCCCTATAACCGAAAGTCTAATTGCAAAAGGCCTGATATTTGATTATGCAACGGAATATTATTATTCCCATCCATCGATACCTCCTGCCAACGAATTTCATGTTACGGATGCCGATTACAATAATTTCGTTTCCTGGCTGAAAGGAAAGGATTATGATTATGTAACAAAAGTTGAAAAGACCGTTGACGATCTGCAGGATTATGCAAAGGAAGAAAAATTCAACAGCGAAGTTACTTCCGAGATCGATGATCTTAAATCCAGGATCGAGCATAATAAAGATAAAGACCTTGTCACCTTCAAGGATGAAATCAAAGAGGCACTGACCGATGAAATCGCAAGCAGGTATTACCTGAATGACGGAGCGATAGAGGCTTCATTTAATGATGATCCGCAGGTCCAGGCAGCCATCAAGGTGCTGAATGACACGCAGGAATATGACCAATTACTTGCCAAGAAGGAATAAAAACACATCGTTGTCAGAAGATTTGTGATCAGTCAATCCTGATTTTTTACCATGAAAGATCACCCGGATGAAACTTTCATACTGAGCATAGAAACTTCAACCCCGGTTTGTTCAGTTGCGATTCACAGGAACGGTGAGCTGACCGCTCAATCGGAAACATTCGCTGATAAAACCCATTCTTCCATTCTGGTACCGATGATCCAGGAAATTCTGGACCGTACCCGGATCCTGTTTACGGACCTGGATGCCGTAGCCGTTTCAATGGGGCCAGGTTCATACACCGGCCTGAGGATCGGAGCATCCACTGCAAAGGGAATATGCTTTGCCAGGGATCTTCCGCTTATCGGAGTGGGAACCCTTGAAGCTCTGGCCCGCCAGGCAGCCAAATATGTTCGCGGCAATGAACTTATCTGTCCCATGCTGGATGCCCGAAGGATGGAGGTATATACTTTATTATGCACAGCCGACGGAACTCTTATCGAGCCTGTTCATGCCGAAATTATAGCCGAAGATTCTTTCCGGGAACATTTGCAAAAGGAAAGAATTTTCTT
>JBJKSY010000365.1:0-5396 GCA_046703645.1 Cyclobacteriaceae bacterium | reverse complement strand
AGATTCGACAACAATATTACAGTAAGGGTTATGACGATAACCCGTAAAATTATATTGAATCTGAAATTATTAAAGACCATATTTTTCCAGCCTCCTGTAAAGAGTAGACCGTGTCAATCCGAGCTCTTTGGCAGCTTTTGAGATATTACCATTGTGTTTGTTGATCGCCTTGAGAATTGTATTTTTTTCCACTTCATCAAGGGCAAGGGAGTTTTCCTCACCCGGATCGGTCAGCTCGTTGGCCTGGGCAAGAAAGAAAAAGTCTTCCGGGTTCAGTGAACTGGATTCGCTCATGATCACTGCCCTTTCGATTGCATGCTGCAATTCGCGAACGTTCCCCGGCCATTTATATTTCTGGAGTTTCTTGATGGTCGTCACCGTGATATGCTTTACCGGCTTCCTGTACTTTTTACAATAAAGGTCGATGAAGTGCTCGGTAAGCAGGGGAATATCTTCCGATCTTTCACGAAGCGGGGGAAGGTGTATTTCCACGGTATTGATACGGTATAGCAGGTCCTGTCGGAACTGGCTGTCCCTTACCATGTCATAAATAGGCATGTTGGTGGCGCATATCAGCCTGATGTCAATCGGCACCGGTTTATTGGAGCCGATACGGGTTACCTGTCTCTGCTGAAGGGTAGTCAGGAGCTTTGCCTGCATGGGAAGGCTCAGATTTCCGATCTCATCAAGAAAAAGAGTTCCTCCATGGGCAACCTCGAAGCGCCCGGCACGGTCTTCCTTTGCATCCGTAAATGATCCCTTTTTATGACCGAATAATTCGCTTTCAAATAAAGTTTCCGTGATAGCTCCCATGTCAACCGTTATAAATACCTGTTCTTTCCGCAGCGATTTGTTATGGATAGCCCGGGCCACAAGCTCCTTGCCGGTTCCGTTTTCTCCGAGAATCAGGATATTGGCATCCGTGGCTGCTACTTTATCGATAATGCTGAATACATCCCTGATCCCTGCACTTTCTCCTAGAATTTCCCGGAAAGGCTGATAACTGTCCTCCTGGAGAACCTTTTTGGTTTGTTTAAGCTGGTCGACCTGCTGGTACGATTTTTTTAATTTGGAAGCAGTCGAAATGGTAGCGATAAGTTTTTCATTCTGCCAGGGTTTCAAAACAAAGTCTGTTGCACCTTCTTTAAGTGCTTTCACGGCCATTTCAACATCCCCGAAGGCGGTGATCAGGATCACAACGGCATCGGGATCTTTTTCCCTGATCTGGTTGAGCCAGTAGAATCCTTCCTTGCCGCTTGTGATATCCTTGCTGAAATTCATATCCAGCAGGATCACATCATAAATATCATCATTTAATAAAAAAGGTATTTTTTTTGGATTTTTTTCAATGATAACTTCATTTGCATACTTTTTCAGCAACATTTTAGCCGCAAGCAAAACATCTTCATCATCATCAATAATCAGGATCTTGCCAATTTCCTTTTCCACATTTAACAGTTTAATTGGTGTAACCGGATGGGTCTGTTCCGGGAGTTCATCAAAAATTCATTCCATTCAGTTTGTATCCGACCGGGTCATTGTTAATTATATTGTACGAAATTGAACATAAAGAGTCAAAAATCCGAATAAAATTTTATTATAGTCACCTCATCTTTGCCATTGGATTCTTATATATAAGGGTTCAGTGATTTAGACAATAAAGACAACATGATAGCGGGCAGGACATTTAACATTTTTAATTCAGGAGCACAAGCCATGGACATTAGCTTTGATCAGTTGTGTATTGAAAATAAATTGAACATTTAAGAAGAAAAATTTTTATTGTGAAGTTAAAAAAGTATATTTGTCCTGTTGTTGTGGGTTGTTGTTTATCCTAATTATTTTGAGTTTTTGACCTTAAGACCCGGTGCCCACCGGGTCTTTTTTTTAATCCTTCCGAAAAATTACGATCGAGAAATTATGGTCTTATGCAGCATACCCAAGTCCAAACAAACTGATGGGTCTATTGCCGGGGATCCGGCATGAACAAAAATTTCCGGTATTATTCTGATTTTGAAACAGGTACTTCGAGTTCCCTGAGTTTTCTGCGAAGGATCTTTCCCACATTGGTTTTGGGCAGCTCGGATACAAATTCAATATATTTCGGGTTCTTATATTTTGCAAGGTTTTTAAGACAATAAGCCTTCACCTGTTCATGGGTGGGCTGGGCCCCTTTTTTTACGATAAATAGTTTCACCACTTCTGAAGAACGTTCATCGGGAACACCGATTGCGGCAACTTCAAGAACTCCTTCCAATTTAGCCACCACATCTTCGATCTCATTCGGATATACATTAAACCCGGAGACGTTTATCATGTCTTTTTTCCGGTCAATGATCTTGAAGAATCCGTCGTCAAGCATAAAACCAATGTCGCCGGTTTTAAACCATTCACCTTCAAGAAAAGCAGTGCGTGATTCTTCTTCGCGTTGCCAGTATCCTTTCATAACCTGGGGACCCCTGGCACAGATCTCACCGGGCTCATTGGGCCCGAGATCATTCCCCTCAGGATCCACGATCTTCATATCGGTTTCAGGCAGGGGTAAACCGATGGTCCCGTTTTTCTCAGTGCCATCGATCGGGTTACAGGAAAGGACCGGTGAAGTTTCTGATAAACCATATCCTTCAACAAGAGCTACCCCGGTCAACTGTTTCCATTTTTCGGCAACGACTTGCTGAACAGCCATGCCTCCCCCCACGCTCACCCTCAGCCTGCTGAAATTGATATCTTTCACCTTCGGGTTATTCAGCAATGCATTGAAAAGAGTATTTACCCCGGTTATAAATGTAAATGGGTATTTTTTAAGTTCCCTTGCAAAGCTGTTGATATCACGGGGATTTGTGATCAGAACATTCTTGGCCCCCATCTGGAACATGCATAAAAAATTAACCGTCAGTGCAAAAATATGATAGAGGGGCAGGGCTGTAATCACCAGTTCATCCCCTTCGATGAATTTAGGATTCATGTATTCACGTACCTGCAGCATATTGGCAACCAGGTTAGCATGGGTCAGGGTGGCACCCATGGAAATACCGGTCGTTCCTCCCGTGTATTGAAGAAAGGCAACGTCGGAGCTTTTGATCTGAATCGGTGTAAATGTTAGCCGGCTTCCTTCGGCCAGCGTCTTTTTAAATGGAACGGAAGAGGGTAAATGATAGGGAGGTATCATTTTCCTGACCTTTCTGACCATGAAATCGATCAGCATGCCTTTAAGGCCACCGATCATTTCACCCATTTCGGCAACAATAGCATGTTCTATGCCGGTATCCGCTATAACCTGCTGGAGGTTATGGGCAAAATTGGCAAGGATCAGAATACATTTTGCACCGGAATCCCTGCATTGATACTGGATCTCCCTCGGTGTATATAAAGGATTTATGTTCACAACAATTAAACCGGCCCTCAAAGCTCCGATGAGCGCCACAGGGTATTGAAGCAGGTTCGGCATTTGAATGGCAAACCGGTCGCCCGGTTTCATGCCTATATGCTGTAAATAGGCGGCAAAATTCCTTGAATAAATATCGATTTCATTATAGGTGATCCCTTTACCGAAATTTACAAAGGCTGTGGATGAACCCCATTTTTTCATATCCTTTTCAAGGAAATCAACCACGGACTCGTATTTCCGGGTATCCACAGTCGGATTTACGTTTGCAGGGTATTTATTATGCCAGACTCTTTTTTCCATAAAAATATTTTCTATTCCAGCGTTATTCGAAGTTTCAAGTTAAAACTGCAATTATTGTATTCCAATAGCTATTTACCAAATTGAATAATTATTTTTTATCTCCCTCCTCACTAAAAAAGTCATCGGGAAGTTTTTCTACACGAACAGGATCTGACAATATATAAAAATTTTTATCAGTCATGATCACGTTATCCGACGGATCATGAATGTTCAGGGGTCTGGAAAATTCGGACCCGTTATAAACATTGATAAAACAGGCAAGTCTCCCTTTCATCGAAATAATATTGTTATGAAGAAATTGAAGATAAGGGCATTTGTATACTTTTATTTTCTTCAGGTAATTGCCCATATTATCCCAGACAAAGACCGTGGAATCATTATTTAAAAGATACAAACGGTTCCCGTATTCTTTCATATCGGTGATAATGTTCCCTGTGCCGTTCAGGACGGTCCCGCAAGGAATATCCAACAGTGTCCTGCCTGACCGGAGATCGGATTTTATAAGGCTCAAAGAATTTTCATCATAGATCCAGAGATTATTGTCGGATGAAAAACATACCATTGCCGCCTGTGAGACAATTCCTGTATTAAGATCCAGATCGCTTAAAGGATTAAGGTTGCGGTCAAAAAAACGGACCGATTGAAGATCCCTTGAAAACGCGGCTATTTTATTAAAAGAGTCTGCATCTATTTTATCATAGGAAAGTGCCTGTTTTCCCGAATACCTGAATACCTGGCAGGGTTGAAAAACGACCTTCAGGATCTGCCCCCGTGAGTCGCTCAGGTAAAGATTTCCGTAAATATCGGTGGTGGCATAGCGGATACTTCCGATACCCAGGGAATCGGTATTAATGACCTGAGCATCAGCAAGGGTGCAGAAAAAAATCAGGAAGGAAGTCAGCAGCAGGATAGGACTATTATTCCTCGAATTTTTGAAGTTTGATTTCATTCCCTGTCAGAACAGCGTAGGTATAGTGATTCATCCAGTCTCCCAGGTTGATGTACCGGCTTTTCTCATTGATGTTGATCTCTATCGGGTAGTGCCTGTGTCCGAAAATATAGGCATCATGATGATCTTCCAGCTCCATATTGCGGCAATATTGAATCAGCCACTCCTTATCTCCCAGGAATTCACTGTCCTTTTTAATATTATTATCCCGGCTATTCCTTGAAAGCCTGTTCGCCAGAGGGATACCCAGGTTGGGGTGTATCCAGCCGAACATCCACTGAGCAACCTTGTTTTCGAATACGGATTTAATGATTTTATATTGCCGGTCGCCAGGTCCAAGACCGTCTCCGTGACCGATCAGGCATTTTAATTGATTGATCGTAACCGTAAGGGGTTGCCGGATAACGGGGATCCCGAACTCCTCCGGAAAATAATTGAACATCCACATATCGTGGTTGCCTGTAAAAAAAGCAATTTCTATACCTGAATCACGAATACCTGCCAGGGTTCCCAGGAGCCTGGGGTAGCCCTTCGGGATTGCATGGCGGTATTCGAACCAGAAATCAAAGTTATCACCAAGTATAAACATCTTATGAGCGTCCCCGGCTGCGTAATTGAGCCACCTCACAATTTTTTTCTCCCTTTCAAGGCTGATCTCGCGATTGGGAGAGCCCAAATGAAAATCGGATGCAAAGTATACTCTTTTATTTCCGGGCAATGTGATGGACTGATCGTTCATAGGTGCGGGCCGGCTATAAA
>JBJKSY010000364.1:0-2701 GCA_046703645.1 Cyclobacteriaceae bacterium | reverse complement strand
CTGCTGTGATATTATCGACTGTTTCGGTTTTTCCGGGTACGGGGAGGGAGAAAATACTGTTTTCGCCATAAACCAATCTATAGTAAACATTGTCGGCGATACTTTCCGGATCCTTATCCTCTGCCATCAGTGATTCAAGGGTCTGCTTTTTAACCCGGTCGAAGTCTTCTTGATCAAACCTGGGATGAAAGAGTTTTTCTTTCAGTATATCAAGAGTTTTATCCAGGTTCTTGATAAGGGATTGAACGGTGACCGTAGTAAAATTACCGCTTGCCGCGAAACTGATCGAACTCCCGATTTTCTGTAATTCCTCCGCAATCTGCTGTGCACTGTAATTTTCGGTCGATTCGTTCATCATGGAGGCGGTCAAGGAAGCCAGGCCTGCCTTTAAAGGATCGACTGCATCAAGTTGTTGCCCGCCACGGAGGCTCAACCGGATGGTAATGGTCGGTATTTCATTGTTGATTGTTCCAATGCACTGTATGCCGTTTGTAAAATCCTCCTGCCAGAAATCGGGAACCTTTACAAGCGGAGCGGACCCGGGTACAGGTTTTTCCCAACGGTCAAAATCGCTTTCAGGCTCCTTATAGTCTAAATTGGAATAATCCGTAACAGGGTAGGGATCAGTCCCCGATGCCTGCGGTGTGTAATTATGAGGCCTAGCCGGGGCAATTCCGGAACCCTTGGGAAGGATACTAATTACCACCTTAGGTTTATCCTTGATATATTGGTTGTACACGCGGATCACATCTTCCCGGGTCACCGATTGATATCGTTGTAATTCCTGGCGGATAAAATCGGGGTTATCAAGGTACTCTTCATACAGGGCCAGGCCGTTTACTTTCCCGGCAACCGTGGCGAGGCCATTGATGGTTGTGGCTTCAAATCCGGATTTGAATTTCACTATATCTTCCTCTTTGACACCCGAGGATTCGAAATCCGAAAGGGCTTTCATGATTTCATCTTCAAAATCCGATAAGGACTTTCCCGGGAACGGTAGTACGACCATGGAAAATTCACCGGCCAGTTCACGGCAGCCGTTGTTCACGCTTTCATGGATTGCCTGCTGGGTCTGTACAAATCTTTTATATAAATAGGAGCCCCTCCCTGATCCCATGATGCCTGCCAGACAGTCCAGGGCAGGTTCATCGGTGTTCAGGTGCGGAACGGTTGGATAGATTATAATCAATGCAGGGAACCGTATATTGGGATCCTCATATGACACATAGCGGTCCCTTTCGATGGTGACAGGACCGATATTCAGCTTGTCAACTTCAGGCCCTGCGGGTATATTGCCGAAATACTTCTCAACCAGTTTTACAACCTGGTCCGGTTGCACATCACCCCCAATGGTAAGTGTGGCATTATTGGGACCGTACCACCTGAGAAAGAATTTTTTAAGGTCATTGACATCAACGCGGTCCAGATCCTTTACGTCGCCGATGGTAAGCCAGGAGTAAGGATGGCCATACGGATAAAGAGCCTTTGCGGCAAGCTCCGGGTAAAGACCGTAAGGGCTGTTATCGTAGTGTTGCTGTTTCTCATTTTTAACCGTAGCACGCTGAATTTCAAATTTCCGCTGGGTTACCGAATCGAGGAGCCATCCCATCCGGTCGGACTCCAGCCAAAGAACGGTTTCAAGCTGGTTTTCCGGTACCGTTTCGTAATAATTGGTTACATCACTGGTAGTTGAACCATTGTAAGTTCCGCCGGCCTCCGTAATGATTTTCCCAAGCTCTTCATTCGCCACATGGTCACTTCCTGAAAACATCATGTGTTCGAAGAAATGGGCAAATCCCGATTTGCCTATTTCTTCCCTGTCGGATCCTACATGATATGTAACATTCACGTGCACGAGGGGGTCTGAATGGTCCTCGGTGATGATCAGGGTTAGTCCGTTGGGCAATACATATTTTCTGAAAGGGATAACAAGCTCATCGGCTTTTTTATTTACCTGCTGCACCAGCCTGGCCTGGGCAAAAGAATATGTGACCGGCCAGATAACCGGTACCAGCGAAATAATAATGCTTGCCAGGATGGCCTTGTATTTTGGGTGTTTCATGCTGATCCGAATTTTAGTTAAAAAATTAATGATATGTAATTATATGAATTTAATGCCTGATTTCACCAAAGAGGATGCTTTTTTCGCCGAAATATAACGGTAATCAAGTGCCTTCAAAAAATCGGATACCCTTCAATTCCTTCTCAGGTTTTGGAACAATAAAACCTGAAATTCCTAAATTAGAAGAAATATTTTTTTATGAGGATACATAAGGATACTATCGAAAACCACAATAAAAAACATTCACCGAGCCAGACAAAGGCATTGAATGATCTTACCCGGCGACTGGAGGGAAAAGGACTGAACGTTGCCGGTATCATTTCGGAAATCTCAAAGTTCCAGGTGGCCATACCAAGCTGGGCCCTGGGCACGGGAGGGACAAGGTTCGGAAGATTTCCCGGTGGCGGCGAACCCGGGAACATTGAAGAAAAACTGGATGATGTAGGCCTCCTTAATGCAATCAACCGCTCCAGTGGCGCCATTTCTCTTCATATTCCCTGGGATATTCCGGGTGATTATAAAGCGATCAGGGAAAGGGCGGAATCTTTGGATATCCTTTTTGATGCTGTGAACTCCAATACTTTCCAGGACCAGCCTGCACAAGCTTTATCCTATAAATTCGGTTCCCTGTGCCATTCC
>JBJKSY010000363.1:0-1481 GCA_046703645.1 Cyclobacteriaceae bacterium | reverse complement strand
GTTTCCGTCAGGTTATATGCGTCACGGAAGCTGCCGGGATATTGCTTGTTTGCCATACAGGATTCTGCAAACAACGTTAAAGCCTCTGCCATCCGGTCATCATCGCCTGAATCCCTGGCGGTTTTTTATGCGGATTCTCCTTTATTTTTACCGGAAATGATTTCCGGATGCTGACCGTTAAAACCGCAAAGGATCTTTCCTTCTGTGCCTTCGAACATCATGCCTTCCTGTTCCAGGTCTTTGCCTTGTGCCGATAATTCTTCAGGAACTTCCGGGCGCACACCGCCGTCATACCAGATCAGATCGACTGCCGGCCTGTTGCCATTAGCCGGGAATTTAAAACGGACCTTGCTTGCTGTGGGGTAGGAAAAATCATTATTAATCCGGTAAGGCACAAATCCATTAAAAGCGCAAATATGACTACGGTTGGGTATGACTGTTGTCGGGGAAGTCAGCTTCAGGGCGTCAAATACCCCCCATAAGCTGTAATGACCCATATCAGCCATGGACCCACCGCCGAAATCGTACCAGCCGCGGAACACCATATTGGTATACTCGGGGCTGTAATCACGGTATGATTCAGGCCCCAGCCAGAGGTCCCAGTTGAACCCATCGGGAATGGCGGGTTTTTCTGTGGGAAGCTGGGCATACTGCGGCCATACCGGCCTGTTGGTCCAGTTGTGCACGGCTATAAGCGTGCCTATCTTTCCAGCATTGATCCATTTCATCACCAGATCAAACTTCAGATTGGAATCCCAGGGAATGAGATGCGTTACAACATTGGTGTTTTTTGCAGTATCGACTACTTTCTTCCCTTCGATCAGCCGGTTGGAGATCGGTTTATGCAGCAATACATGCTTATTTCTTTTCATGGCTGCCAGTGCCAGGACGCCGTGCAGATGATCCGGCGTCATGATCTTCACCGCATCCATATTTTCCTTGTCGAGAAGCTCATGTACATTTTCGTACGACTTGCATCCATTATAATTGAGTTCAGGGCGGCTTTTTTTATAGTAGGTATCAACGATATCCTTCGCGCAGTCCCTGCCTCCCGGAATAATGCCATCACCGCCTGGTTCCCAACTGTTATCCTCTATTGTTTTCCTCACGGCATCTTTCAGGTAATTTATTCCCCAGTCCCTGTAACCCACGGCAAACCGGTTACAATCACATACGGCGGTGATCCGGATCTTGGGAACGGTAAGCATGGACAGCATTTCCCGGGTTCCCTGTGTACCCGTGCCGATATAGGCAAGCGTCAGGGTATCGCTTGGCGGAATATAATTTACTCCTCCCAGCACATGCCTGGGAATGATAGTGAAACCTGCGGCTGCTGTTGCCGAGAGTGACATAAAGGTGCGGCGATCCATTAATGTTTTGGTGACCGGATGGCGCGTGCCATTTTCAGAGTGCTTTTTTGTGATGTTCTTTTTCATATTAAATGGATTTTAGAAATGATCAAGTAATGATCAGGAAGGTTA
>JBJKSY010000362.1:0-5672 GCA_046703645.1 Cyclobacteriaceae bacterium | reverse complement strand
CGGCTCATCGGGTTCGGTATTTCCGACCATGATACCTTCCGGACTGCCTGTCAATATGCCAGTGGAGCAATAATCGGGAGCGCTTTCATAAAGCTGCTTCAGAATTCAAAAAATATTGAAAAAGATATTAGGGATTATATTAAAGTTGTAAAAGGAATTTAGATGATCATACAGCTTAAAAAAAATGTAAACGAAGGCGAACGTTCCGCCATTATTGAAAAGCTGAAAAAGCTTAAATATAAATCCAATGAAGTAAAAACCCAGCACGGGGAATACCTGATCGGGATCGGGAAGGGGGACTTTGATATCCGTGATATCGGATTCATGCCCGGAATTTTAGATATCTTTCGTGTTTCGGACAGCTATAAACTTGTCTCTTCGAAATGGAAGGTACATCGTTCCAGGATCGACCTGGGCGACGGAGTGATCGTCGGGGAAGGGAGTTTTACCATCATGGCGGGTCCCTGTTCAATCGAAGGTGAAGAAAATATCAGGAAAACAATAAAACACCTGAAGGAAAACGGGGTAAGGATCATGCGGGGAGGGGTTTATAAGCCCAGGAGTTCACCCTATTCCTTTCGCGGTCACGGGATAGAAATGTTGAAAAAGTGGTCAGAAATCGCCAGGCAGGAAGGCATCAAGATAATTACCGAAGTCATGCAGGTATCGCAGATAGAACCCATGTACGATTATGTTGATATTTACCAGGTAGGAGCAAGGAATACCCAGAATTTCAACCTGCTGGACGAACTGGGTAAGGTGGATAAGGCGGTTATGATCAAGCGGGGAATTTCCGGAACGATTGACGAGCTTCTCTATTCGGCCGAGTATGTATTCTCCGGTGGAAATGAAAAGATCCTTCTTTGTGAAAGGGGGATAAGGACTTATGAGAATGCTGCCAGAAATACGCTCGACCTGAATGCCATTCCAATTCTTCTTGAGAAAACCCACCTGCCGGTAATCGTAGACCCGTCACATGGCATGGGAATCAGGGAATTTATTGAGCCGATGGCGCTGGCCGGCGTTATGGCAGGCGCCGACGGCATCATATATGAAACCCATGATGTGCCCGAAGAAGCCCTGTCGGACGGACAGCAAACCCTTGACTTTAAGGAATCTTCATGCCTGATATCCAGGTTAAGAAAAGCGTATGATCTCAGGGCCCATATGTAATAGTTATTAAATCATGAAAGTTGTCATAATAAAATATAATGCCGGAAACGTGCTTTCCGTGTTCAATGCCCTTACCAGACTTGGTATCGATCCGGTGCACACCGACAATCCCGATCTGATAAGAGCTGCCGATAAAGTGATCTTTCCCGGCGTGGGTGAGGCTAACAGTGCAATGAACTACCTGAAGGCAAGATCACTGGATAAACTGATCATAAGCCTGAAACAACCCTTCCTTGGAATTTGCCTTGGCTTACAGTTAATGTGCATGCATTCGGAAGAGAATGATACCGGTTGCCTGGGTATTTTTGACCTCGCCGTTAAGAAATTTCCTCCTGAGGATAAGGTTCCCCATATGGGATGGAACCGGTTGCAATACACTGACAACCCCCTGTTCCGGGGCGCTGCCGATCCTTTCTTTCTTTATTTTGTGCACAGTTATTATGCCGAAACCGGCGAAGGTACTGCCGCCACCACCGAATATATTTTGCCATTCAGTTCTGCATTGAACAAGGATAATTTTTATGCTGTCCAAGCCCACCCGGAAAAAAGCGGGAAGGACGGGGAGCTGTTGTTAAAGAATTTAATAGAATTATAGTCATGCAAATTATTCCGGCCATTGATATAATGAATGGAAGGTGTGTTCGCCTTACAAAGGGGGATTTTTCAACGGAGAAGGTCTATTCCGGTGATCCCCTGGCGATTGCAAGGGATTTCGAAGATCATGGCATACACAGGCTTCACCTGGTGGACCTCGATGGTGCCAGGGCCCGGCATGTGGTAAATATTGAAGTTCTTCGTAATATATCGGCGAACACCGGTCTTATCATTGATTTCGGGGGAGGAGTACAGTCCGATGAAGATATAAAAAAAGTTTTCGATGCAGGGGCCAACCAGGTAACGGCGGGAAGCGTGGTCATCAGGGATCGTAAATTGTTTGACAGGTGGATGAATTCATACGGTGCAGACAGGATCATCCTGGGTGCCGATGTAAGATACGGGAAAATCTCTATCGGAGGCTGGCAGGAGGGCACTTCTCTTGCAATAGCTGATTTTATTAACGAAATAAGACCCTCGGGAATAAAATACATTGTATGCACTGAAATTTCACGTGACGGAATGTTGCAGGGACCTGCCACGGAACTTTATAAAGAATTAATTTTACAATTCCCCGGCCTTTTCTTTATAGCAAGCGGAGGCATCTCATCTCTTGACGACATTACAGCTCTTGAAAAGGCGGGATTGTGGGGAGCGATCATCGGCAAGGCGATTTACGAGAATAAAATCGGATTGGAAGATCTTAAAACCTATATTTCCTGATGCTAACCAAGTGGATCATACCCTGCCTTGATGTTAAGGACGGGCGAACGGTGAAAGGAATAAATTTCCTGAACCTGAAGGATGCCGGGGATGCAGTCGGGCTGGGGGAATTATATGCCGAAAAGGGAGCCGATGAGCTGGTATTTCTTGATATCACCGCTACGGTAGAAAAAAGAAAAACCCTGGTCGACCTGGTGAGAAAAGTTTCGGCCGTGATCAATATTCCGTTTACGGTAGGCGGGGGGATCAGCTCCCTGGAGGATGTATCCGCCCTGTTGCTTGCCGGGGCCGATAAGATTTCCTTAAATACTTCTGCAGTAAGGAACCCCGGATTGGTAGACACCCTTGCCCGTGAATTCGGAAGCCAGTGCATCGTTGTGGCGGTTGACACCAGGGTAAGCCCCGGGGGCGATCATGTTTATGTGAACGGAGGAAGAACACCGACGGAAGTAAAGACCCTGGCCTGGGTAAAAGAAGTTGAAGAACGGGGAGCAGGAGAAATTTTACTCACGAGTATGGACCATGACGGAACTAAAAACGGATTTGCACTCCGGCTGACCGCTAAAATTTCAACTATGTTGTCAATCCCGGTTATCGCATCGGGAGGGGCCGGTAGTATGGATCATTTCTTTAATGTATTTACAACTGGGAAAGCGGATGCGGCACTGGCGGCCAGTATTTTCCATTACCGGGAAATTGAAATTCCGGATTTAAAAAATTACCTGGCATCGAAGGGAATTCCAGTCAGGTTATAAACACTTATTCTTATGCCATTGGATTTCGAAAAATCAGGAGGGCTGGTACCGGCCATTATCCAGGATGAACAATCCGGGAAGGTGCTTATGCTTGGGTATATGAACCCTGAAGCTTATGAAAAAACCCTGAAGGAAAAGCTTGTAACCTTTTATTCAAGGAGCAGGAAAAGTCTCTGGACCAAGGGGGAAACTTCAGGGAATTTTCTTCATGTAGTGAATGTATTGGAAGATTGCGACGGGGATACCCTGTTGATCAAGGTAAACCCGGACGGCCCAGTCTGTCATACAGGGGCTGATACCTGTTTCAATGAAACTAACAAGGACCCCTATGCCTTTATAAAAGAACTGGAAGCCGTGATCAAAGACAGGAAAATGAATCCCGCCGATGGATCCTATACGACCTCGCTTTTCAGCAAGGGGATCAACCGCATTGCACAGAAAGTGGGGGAAGAAGCCGTTGAACTCGTGATCGAGGCAAAGGACCATGATGACAGGGCTTTTACCGGAGAGGCGGCGGATCTGTTTTTCCATTACCTGGTGCTTCTTGAGGAAAAGAAGATACCTTTTTCTGCCATACTCGATACCCTGATCGAAAGGCATAAATAAGATCTCTGAAGTTACGGCCTCGTACAGCAAATCGAATATCTGCATAGGAATGCCGGTTCTTTTAATCCCGGTATTGTATCTGAATTTTTTTTGATTTAATATTCGGATCGATGGCATTTTCCGGTTAGTTAAAAAGGATTCTATAACTCGTTTTCCTGCAGAGGGAATTTTATGATCGCACAGGCAGCATCCACCGTCCTCATGGTAAGGCCGGCATCTTTTGGTTTCAATATACAGACTTCCGGATCGAACTATTTCCAGCAGGATCCCGGGCATGAAGAAATGGGCCTTATACCTGAAAGGGCCATAAAGGAGTTTGACAATATGGTCAGAAAGCTCAGGCGAAAGGGCATTCAGGTTATTGTGGTGAATGATAACCCGTTACCGGTAAAACCCGATGCGATTTTTCCCAATAACTGGATAACCTTTCATCATGACGGGACCCTGGTGATCTATCCTTTGCTGGCTGAAAACAGGAGAATTGAAAGGAGATTTGATATCCTCGATATCCTGCAGAAAAAATATCATTTTGATATCCGGAATATTATAGACCTCACCGGATTCGAACATGAAAGAAAATTCCTGGAAGGTACAGGAAGCCTGGTATTCGATTACCCGTATAAAATCGTTTATGCGGCAATATCCCCCAGAACCGACTTAAATATTCTGAAAACACTTTCCGGACAACTGGGATTCAAACCGGTTTTTTTCGAAGCCGGCGACAGGACGGGAAAAGAGATTTATCATACCAATGTAATGATGTGTGTGGCCGGACGATTCGCTGTAATATGCATGGAATCTATCCGGAAAAAAAGCCAAAAGAAAAAAGTTCTGGATTCATTGCAAGCTACCGGTAAGAAAGTGATCGATATTTCCATGGACCAGGTATATGCCTTCGCCGGAAATATGATCGAGTTAAAAGGTAACCAAAGAAAGAATTTTCTTGTAATGTCTCAAACCGCCTATGATTCACTTACAGAAGGCCAGCTCAAAATTATTTCTAAGTATAATATCCCCTTACCGGTTAAAATTCCATTGATAGAGCATACCGGGGGAGGAAGCGCCAGGTGCATGATCGCCGGAGTATACCTGCCGAAATTTAGTATGCATTAGAATGAGAACGGCTATTTTTTGAAGTAATCTGAATTATTTTTTGCATTAATTATAACGGGTTTCCTTGTTTATTATATTCAATCTATAAATCCGAATAATATATTGAATTTCAACTTAGCCGGTTAATTCCCATATAACATCAAGTCTTTTAAGACATGTTTTATATTTATTAGATGTTTCATCATTTGGATGAATGCAGTTAAAATAAATGAAATCTGTCGCCCTCCTGGCCGGGCAGGCCTCGTGAACCCGTTTCAGCCGCTTTTAATCCGCACAAGGCCCAGCTAACCCGAAGATGAAAAGAAGGCTGACCCGGTTTCACTGGTTATCAACGCCATAAATGAACTTGTTAAAATTGAAGAATTTCAAGCTTGCCAGGAAGATTTCAAAGGACAGGGATGTTAATTGTGCGTGGGTGTCCACGAGCGGCGTGGCCCCATTGAGGGCTGTGGGATGGCAAGCCCTTGTAGGGTGGGATAACTGAAATGTGTATTAAGATATTCTTAGATATCACCAAAATCTTTAAAATACCGATGAGCGTTTCGCGGGGAAATGGGGCTTCGCTCGTGGTGCACTTTCTTTTGCTACTTTTCTTTGTGCAACCAAAGTTGAAAAGCCAAAATAAAATTTGGATTATAAAAATTCCCGGATGGACCATGAACCTCACTAATGGATAAAAAATACAAAAATCAGGGTTAGGATGAGAAA
>JBJKSY010000361.1:0-4683 GCA_046703645.1 Cyclobacteriaceae bacterium | reverse complement strand
AGCATATCCAATACGATGCCCAGCTTGAATTCAAGAGAAGAAATGTGATCGATGCGTTCAAAAGGCTTGGTAAACTGGATATTCCCGAAGTAAAACCCACTATCGGTTCCATCAAGACAACCTATTACAGGAATAAGCTCGAATTTACCTTTTCCTGCAAGAGGTGGCTCTCAAAGGAAGAGCTGGAATCACGACAGCCCTTCGACAGGAACGGACTCGGTTTCCACAAGGCCCGCGAGTTCGACAAGATCATCGACATTGATAACTGCTACCTGCAGCAGGAGCCTTCGAACACCATCCGGAATTCGCTGAAGAGCTTTGCCATCGGGAACAAGATCACTTTTTATGACATCGTGGAGCAGAAAGGCTTTTTAAGGAACCTGATCATCCGTACAGCCAATACCGGGGAAGTGATGGTGATCCTGCAGGTAACCGAAAGGGACAACAAGCTGATCACAATGCTGATGAATTTTCTCAGGGAAGAATTTCCCATCGTCAATTCACTGAATTATGTGATCAATAACAAACCCAATGAAACTTTCCTCGACCTTAACGTTGTCACATTTGCAGGAACGCCCTATATCAATGAGAAAGTCGAAGACCTGACCTTCCGGATCAGCCCGAAATCATTTTTCCAGACAAATACCGACCAGGCTTTCAATCTCTTTAAGATAGCCAGTGATATGGCTGATGTAAAGAGCGGGGATGTGGTTTACGATCTATATACCGGTACCGGCACCATTGCCAACCTGCTGGCAAGAAAGGTAAAAAAGGTGATTGGCATTGAACTGGTCGAGCAGGCCATCGACGATGCAAAGATCAATTCAGCCATCAACAATATAACCAATGTCGAGTATTACGCAGGGGATATCGTCAAGATCCTGAACAAGGAATTTTTTGAAGCTCATGGAAAACCCGATGTCGTGATTACGGATCCTCCCAGGGCAGGAATGCATGAACGGGTGGTGGAAGCCCTGAACCGGATCGGCGCTGCCAGGATCGTTTATATAAGCTGCAATCCATCCACCCAGGCACGCGACATAGGCCTGCTGAAAAACAATTACCGTGTGAAGGAAGTTCAGCCGGTGGATATGTTCCCGCATACCCATCATATAGAAAATGTGGTATTATTAGAAAAGATAAGTTGATTCCATGTCGGATATCATTCAAAACGACCCTGAACTGGACGGCAAATACCTGGGAACCATTTCCTCCGATTTCATCAAGGTAGCCGATTTCCTGAAGGAGGCTTCCTACCAGATCCGGGTCCGGGGCTTTTCCGATTTCCCGATATTCCCGGTAGCCACAGTAGAGCAACCTGTGGGCAGGCTTTTATATTCCATGACCGACCTTGACCTCAACTGGAACTATTATGCCTCGTACCTTGATGAATTCGTTCAACGCGGGCTTATAAGCGATGACATGGTTGAAGAATTCAAAAGATCATACAAGAATCCCGAGGAATTCTGCTGTTTGTTCGTTATTGACCTGAATTTTACCAATTTCGTCTATATTCCTTACCCTGAAGACTAAAAATCAGGGGACTTCCCTTTAAAACTTTTCATTGTTTTTTTCGTTATTTTTATGAATCTTTAATTATCAAAATCATTCAAAAATCGTGAAGAAGTTGTGGCTGGCGGTATTCCTGTTGACCTTATACCAGTACGGGCAGGGACAGAACATCACAAATTCAAAGGAATACAGCAAGGAAATTTCCTGGGGGATCACCAAAGCGACCAACAGCGGGCTGATAGGTGGTTTTGTTGCGAAGATGTCAATCCGCAAGACTACCAATTCACTTCAATATTTCGGACTCGAACTTGTAAATGTCAAGCACCCGAAGGAAGAGCGGTATTATTCTCTTACCGGCAATACCTATATCTACGGGAAATCAAACTACCTGTATAACCTCAGGACATATTACGGCAGGGAATGGGAGATCTTCAGAAAAGCCCCACAACAGGGTGTTCAGGTGGACGGCATTCTGGCAGGAGGTCCGACTTTTGGTATTGTAGCTCCTTATTATATCCAGTACCTGAATAACAGCGATATGAGCATTATCAAGGTTCAATACGATCCCAAGAAAAACGATAACCGTGAAAACATTCTCGGAACGGGTACTCTTTTCCAGGGTATCGGCCAATCCCATATTGTGATGGGGGCCAATGTGAAAGCAGCCTTATCGTTTGAATTCGGAACGGTCAAATACAGCGTGGTGGGTATTGAAACAGGATTTATGTTCGAAGCTTTCACCCAGCGCATTCCCATCATCCCCACCGCCGAGCAATATTGGAGTTATCCCAATGCCTTTGTCACGCTTTATTACGGTTCGCGGAGGTAATCTTATTTTTGCTTGTTCAATCTTTCAAAATTAAAATTTCAAATGCAGTAAACCACATGAAATGCTATTCGTGGCTAAATCCGTCCTTGTCAATTTGGGGAATAGGGCAGTCCATAAACAAGGATTGTGGAAACTATTAAAGTCAATAATCGTTAACTTTGCAGGAATTCAGAAAGGAATTTTATGATAGAGCTGCCTGTCATCCCGGAAAAAGCATTGGAAAAGAGGAATAAAAAACCTGACTGGCTGCGTGTAAAGCTTCCTGTAGGGAAAGAATATACGCGTGTGCGATCCATTGTCGACAATCACAGGCTTCATACAATCTGTGAAAGCGGGAATTGTCCTAATATGGGCGAATGCTGGGGAGCGGGTACAGCCACCTTCATGATCCTGGGGAATGTTTGTACCCGTAGCTGTTCATTTTGCGCGGTAGCTACCGGAAGGCCCCCTGAATATGATTCTGACGAGCCGAAACGTGTGTCGGAAGCCATCCATAAAATGGGTGTTAAGCATGCCGTTATCACCAGCGTGAACAGGGATGAACTTCCCGACCGTGGTGCAGAGATCTGGTACCAGACCATATCCATGACCAAGTTGCTGAGTCCGGCGACCACCATCGAGTCCCTGATCCCGGATGTGAAAGGAACATGGGATGCGCTTTACCGGATGATCAGCGCCGGTCAGGAGGTCGTATCCCATAATATGGAAACAGTGGAAAGGTTATACAGGAGGGTGAGACCCCAGGCAAAATACCAGAGGAGCCTTGAGGAGATAAAGAGGATACATGAATTCGGGAAACGTTCCAAGTCCGGGGTTATGCTGGGCCTGGGTGAAACTGAGGAGGAAATATTAAAGATCATGGATGACCTGGTTGCTTCGGGATGCGATATACTCACATTGGGACAGTACCTTCAGCCGACAAAGCTTCATCTTGAAGTTGTTGAATATGTTCATCCGGATAAGTTTGCCTTTTACAGGGAAGAAGGATTGAAGAGGGGATTTAAATACGTGGAATCCGGTCCCCTGGTCCGTTCCAGCTATCATGCCGAACGCCATGTTGCGGTTTAGGTTAATCAGGGGCAAGTGACCAGTGAACCAGTGAACCAGTGACCAGTGACCAGTGACCAGTGAACCAGTGAGCCAATGAACCGATGAACCGATGAACCGATGAACCAGTGAACAGTGGTGTTTACAAGGAACTTTTCGGCTATAGATACACATAGAAATACCGCGAAATGAAAATGTAAAAGCGAATTCCCAAAATTCCCGGCAGCCGGTTAATCGAGATTCAATCCCCTTTCTTAAAGTTCCTTCCGTGTGGTTTCAAAATTTTTGTGTTGTATTCCCTCAATGCCAAGCTCTCTTGCCACCTGGATGAACAGGGGCCGGTCCTCAATATATATTACATTTTCGGGGTATACCTGTGCGATATTCAGCGCCACACGGTAAATGTCGGGATCGGGTTTCCTGAAATGGACATAGCATGAACTTATGAAAAAATCGATGAATTCTCCCAGCTTGTATTTCCTGATCCGGTGCTCGTTCAGGTCGAGTCCTTCGTTGCTGACCACCGCCACCTTAAGGGAATACTTTTTCTTCAATTCCCTGACCATGGCGATCATTTCAGGATAAGGCTTGGATTGTTCGAACATATATTTTTTAAACTGGGCCATGGTGAAGGGCCTCTTTTCATAGAATACGATCCTTCGCAGGTAATCTTCAAGTGAAAGCTTACCCACTTCGTAAGTATCAAAAGTAAGATGGTGCCTTTCCTGCATTTCTTCCCTGTCAATATCGAAGGCTCTTGCCGCCTTTTCCCTGATTTTACGGTCCCAGCCGTTGGTAAGCAACACCCCGCCTATGTCGAGGAACAAGGTGTTCTTTTTCATTTTTTTTGCCATGTGGTGTTTGGTAGGTTATGATTTGAATTGTTCAGGTAATGTCCAGTAATGTCCGTTCCTGATCAGCAACTGGTCTGCAGCTTCCGGGCCCCAGGAACCTGCGACATAGTTGGGAAATCCCCCGGGTTTTTTATTCATCCAGACTTCCAGCACCGGGGCAAGGATATTCCAGGCGGCTTCCACCTGGTCGGCCCGCATGAATGGCGTAGCGTCATTCTGGATGAGGTCGATGAAAAGTGTTTCATAGGCATCCGGGAATGGACCGGAAAAATTATCGCGGTAATCAAAACGCATATCGACGGGTTTCAGCACGATGTCGGGTCCCGGTTCCTTTGCCTGGAAGCGGAGGATGATGCCTTCGTCAGGCTGGATAAGGATGATAAGTCTTGCCGCAAGCCAGTCCTGCCTGCCTTCAACGGGAAATGAACGGTGGGGAACACC
>JBJKSY010000360.1:0-3996 GCA_046703645.1 Cyclobacteriaceae bacterium | reverse complement strand
GCTCCCGGTAGCAATCTTCGGGAGATTTATAGTTGGAAACGGTCCAGTTACCCATATCACTGCCCTCAAAGCTGGAATAAGCCGCATCATTATTTGGCCCATTGGATATTTCCGCGAGTGTCTGAAGGCTATTCTTATCAATAATCAGGGAATTGTAATTTCCGGATACCTGGTCCTGCGTCTGAACCATAATTCCGTTGTCATAATTGTATTTAATATCCCTGGGCAGGGAATTTGTATTTAAATAGGTTTTGGATTCCGATAATTGTATTTCATTATTATTTGTGGTATCCTCAAAAAAGGAGTTGTCAACCCTGGTTAACTCCAGGCTGTCCCTGTATTGAGTGGAAGTTTTAATGATAGTCACAAGGTTATCGCTGTCGGTATTTGATAAGCTGTTTCCTCCGTTTAAATAATCGGTGATGAGGTAAAGATTCTCGGAAATATCGTGGTCATCAGCCTGGTTATTTATAGAGGATTCGACCCGTTTGGGAAGAATATTTACCGTATCATAATCAATTTTTACTGTGGTGGTTTTATAGTTCGATGAATCGTTTTTGTCATAAAATTTTTCAATGACAGAATCGGGGTTGATGTAAGTTGGTGAGATTAAGTACTTTCCAACATAATATTCATCATAATTCTCGCCCCCATTGTGCGCCACCTCTTTATAATACAGAAAGTCGTATCCATAATTTTCCGAAGTTGAAGACATGCCGTAATTATTCGTATAGAGATATGATTTTTCTAAAACCGGTGAATGATTATTATTATAAAATATTTGCCTGTCAACCAGGCCTGCGCTTATGCCCAAATAATTTATAAATCCATAGGGTGTATCATCATTTGATTGTAAGGCTGTTGTATTGCCGCTTATCGAATTAGTATTATAATCCAGTGTGATTTTATATCTTTCCGGATAATAGGCTGGCTCGTCCAGATAGGTTTTGAAATAAGTTTCAGTCGATCCCCCATCGGGATTTGTAACAGTCACTTTTTCATAGATAATACTCCTGTTCAGGTAATCCTGTAAGCTACGATAGGAATATGCATTATATAGGTTCCCTGAATCCGATTCAGTGTCCGTATCGATAATTCGATCACGAAAGTATTGTGGAAGAGAAAATAAAACACCGGAAGAATGTCCATCAATTGAATAATCAAATGATTTTATCAGTGAATCGCCTGTGGAATCAGTGATTGTAATCCGTGTGATCCGCAATCCTCCTGCGGTCGAATCATAGCCGTCTTTATAATAACTGTTCAGCCCATATGTAAAATCTTCGGTTCCACCGCCCGGGTTATAAATTCTCTTTAAAGTACCGGCTTCGGCATGTTCAAGATCCGGGTTTCGGTCGGCACCCTCGAACTCAAATAGTGAATTAACCTGGTTATTATTATAAAATCCCCAACTGTCCCGGGCATAACTATCATACGCCGGAAGATTTTGCTCTCCGTTTTCATCTCCGACGTACATAAATGAAGCAATTAACTTATCATTGTTGCCGGCTAAATTATATCCCTGGGTGATATCCAATAATTTAAGTCGTTGGGTATTCCCGGGAAAATATCCGTAATGAAAATTCAGAATTTTTACTAACCGGCCGTTGTTGAGAAATTGAATGTTATCAAGCTTTTTATCATTGGTTATGTCGGTTCTGTCACTGTATGATAATTGCATCAGATAGGTATCAAGCGATACATTGGTCAAAAACTCCGGCGTCCTGCTGATTTTTACCGTATCGATGGTTTTAATAAAAGTACCGGGATTATTCGGGTCCTCGTAGGCGTGTTCGTATAAATATGTCGTGTTTATCTGATTATAAGTAGTATAGGATAAATTCAGGTTAACAGTCTGGTGATAATAATCGATGGTAGTAAGCCACCATTTATATATGTAGGTTACCGCTGGGTCGTTATTAAGCTGGGTTGATAAATCTTCCTTCATCGAAAAATAATATTTATTTCCGTTTGTATCGATTATCTCGAATTTATAATACCCTCCCTGGCCGGAGTCCCAGTATGGAATAATCTTCAGGTTATCATGATTCAGCTTGATTATGTTTCTGGAAGGGGATAAAATAAAGAAACCGGAAAAGCCAAAAAATTTATACCTGAAAATATCAGGTTCGGGGTCTTCAGTCCTTGTCTTGAAAAAATTATCCGCTTTATTAAAATCAAGAGAACCGTTCACATCATAGCCTGATGGATTCGTCCCGCTATATCCATTAGTACCATCATCGGGCAATCCGCGAACCTCCCGGGTTATATAAGCATTTGAAGAAATGTCCCATCCTAATCCCACATCACCCGGCCGTCGATTTACCTTTATTCCAGTCGTTTTATAGTTTATGTTTAATGGGATAAGTGAATTGTCCAAAGGAATACTGGGAGTGATTATACCGCTGCTTAAATCTAAAGTCGAAATTTTAGTCAATCCAAATTGCAGCGAAGGGTAGTCTGAGCTAATATCATAATTTACCTGCCCAAACGTTTTAATGGACATAATGAATATTATAAAGAAGGCAAGAGTTTTATACATGATTACTTGATTTTATTATCAATCCTGCTGCGCATTTTAAATCAGATTTTCATTTCTTATATATCCCAAACTTTACCTGCCAGGGAGAATGATAAGGGCTTTGAGCGGATTGAAATAAATTGTAAAGGATCATTACACTTCCCCTCAATTTTCTGGATAAAACAAATTCATGACCGATCCCGGCAAGTAAGCCATTGATCCATTTATGTTTGAAATCGGTATCATTTCGCATTATTACCGAATGCATTGACTCCAGTTCGGTATGCGCGAAGAATCCTTTTAATAAAAAATAATCGGTAAACACGCTTGCTCCATAGGTATCCCGTGGCGTAGATAGCCGGATTTTTAAAGTATCCACACTCAAATTCAATCGCCAGGTGAAGGTAAAGCCTGAACGCAATCTCTTATTGATCGAGTACCCCGCCAGAGCGGAAAAATCTATACCAAACGGGTTGCCGCGGTTAAAACGAAAATCAGCCCCGTACATCAGTCTCTTCCCAAAAGGCTCATTGGAAAGGTTGTTGATTCGTTTTGCCGATTTCATATCCAGCAAGGAAGGAACATACCTGTATTTTTTCTTGAGCTCAAAAAGTTTTTTTTGAGCGGTCATAATCAGATCCTGATGTTCCGAAATAAATTTTCTTGCGGATTCGATCGCTTTTTGTCCGGCCTCCCTCCTTAATGATTTAGCTTCCGGTAATTTTTTGCTTAAGGCTGATATCTGTTGTACTTTCAGATCATCCTGTCGTGTCAGTGATGACAGGCTGTTTTTTTCTTGCTCAGTTTTTAACTCGTTTAATTCCGGAATTTTATTTTCAGCGTATTTCCCAATCTGGCTATCGCTGGTCTTTATTTCCTTAAAATTTTTGTAGTCATTATTTATTATATAATACTTACCAAAGTCTGGAATTCTTAAATTTTCATTTAACGATGGGAGTTTCATTTTTAATGGAATATTATCTAGGGCAATTTTATTTACGGTCCATGGGAAACTGAATTGAGGGAATAAAGAGATCTTTGTATTTAAGTAGGGGAAGTTATGCCAATGAAACCGTTTATAGATAATCGGATTAGAGGTTATCTTATGGTTTTGATTCTCCAGGTTATTTAATTGTTGTAATTCATATTCCGGTTCCCGGAGAATAATATTCGCCTTTTTCTGAATGGACCTAACCGTAGAATCAGGAGTGTGTTGAACACTTTTAAAATAGAAATCAATGGAATCTGTTTTTTTATGTGCATCCTGTAAGCTGATTCTAATAGTGTCGGAAATATTTTTATTAAAGACAGAATCATTATAAGATATTTTTCCCTGGGAAAGACCAGTTTGTATAAAAGTTACGTTTAACAGGAATAAACCGATTATAAAAAGAGCAATTCTCATTTTAATGAAGTCCTTTTTTCTCTTTTATTTCAGACAGAACCTTTTTTAATTGAATGTTATCTTCTTCGAT
>JBJKSY010000359.1:0-5060 GCA_046703645.1 Cyclobacteriaceae bacterium | reverse complement strand
AATTCTCGGTCTTAACGGTATTATGGTATCGCAACGGGCTAAAACAGCAAGAAATAGCGAACCAGCTAAACCGTGATAAAACAACCATAACCAGGGTAATTAACAACATGGTAAAAGAAAATCTGGTCGTTAAGGTACCTGATAAGACCGATCTACGGGCCACAATGATCTATCTTACTCACTATGGAAGGGAAGTGCAGGAACAAATGGTAATGCTGACCGGGCCGGTATATCTTAAAATGATTAAAGGTCTTGGAAAAAGTGAAATATCCATGGCCGTACGTGTTCTTAACAAGATTATATCAAATCTCAAATCACAATAACTAATTAGGTGCATATACAACTTTAAAATCCCGGACAAATGAAAAATTTTTTAAAAATCCCCGCACGTATTCTTTTATTGACAATCATCATGGCCGTTTTATGGATGGTATTCCTGTCGGTTGGCGACAGTTTGTTTCATTCGGAAATCCCTTCATCGGGTGTTTCTCCGGCAGTATCCTTTCTATTATTTCTGGCAGTCTGCCTGATCAATTCCACCGTTTTACTATTCATGATCCGTTATTCAACCTGGAATTTTACAAAAACAGCGATCACAGTTTTTGTAGTATTATTTGGAATTCAATTTTTCCTGTCACTGATCGAGGCTTATGTTTTCAATAACGCCATCCGTATGCCTTTGAATCTGTTACTTGCAACTTTTACCGGCGGATTCCTCATGTCTGCCCTGTTCGCTCCCCTTGCCGTGTGGATAGGAGGCCGGAGCGAAAAAGAGTTCATGTTATCCCAGGAGAAGGATATTACAATTGCCGGCTGGGAAGCAGTGCTGAAAATACTGCTTTTATCAGTATTCATTTACCCGGCACTGTACCAGCTTGCTGGATATTATATTGCCTGGCAATCTGAAGCAGTAAGAATGTTTTATACAAATTCCGCCGTAAAAGAGCCCTTCCTGGTCATGTTGGGAAATAATTTTAAAAGCGGTCTTATGTATATAGCAATGGCCCGGGGAATTATCTGGGTATTTATTGGAATTTTAATATATCGCATGACCAGCCTTCCAACCTATTCAAAAGCCATATTGGTAGGTGCGCTTTTTGCCCTAATCATGAATTCACAGCATCTTATTCCCAATCCTTATATGCCACGTGCCATTTCTACAGTACACTTTATTGAAACAGCATCAAGCAATTTCATATGGGGGTTCCTGGTTGTATGGATATGGTCAAAACCCCTGTTTTCCAACGGGCATTCCAGGCATTCAGTGAAGACGATCTGAAGATTAATTTATTTCAAGATAGTCCCTTGAAGGCAGTTTCGGGAACGGATTATGTGGTTCCTGCTGATACCAATAGGCGACAGAAGAAATGTCGTCCTGTTCCGGCAGGTACCTCCCTCCCGACTGCCAGCCAAGATCCTGAATAGTCACTTTGAGATCCTTATCAAACCTTATCGGATCCATAATATGCCAGCGATACAATCCAAACCGCATCTGGGAATTATACGAACCGTCGGGCCTGATCACCTGAGGCAAACCCGAATAAGGGGTAGTAAATTCATGATAGGTGCCTCCGACATCGAAGTTGTATGATCCGCAGAAGTAATCCTCGGTTCCGGTTCCACAAATTGTCGGAAATTCTTTATCTCCGTCTATATAAAATTTGATCTCACCTTCCCCCCACCATCCGTTATTATGAACGCCCCAGGCCAGGTAAGTCCCCACATACTGTCCTTTTCCTTTGATACCATCTACAATCGTATAAACCTGCTTGTAGGGAACAGGATTAACACGCCTGAATTGTGCATGAAAATAGGCGGCATTATCTGGAATATCTGTAAGGATATAATCGATCTGGTAAAAAAGGGTCATTGCCTCGTCACCAATATTTGTCATGGTTATGAGACATTTCTTCCGGAAAGGCATCGGCCAATAACAATTATAGGCGCTTCCGGGGTTAACGCATACCGGTAACGAGCTGACCTGTGCATAAATGCCCCATCCGTTGGCAAAAAAGTCCCCTACCGGGCATTCTACAGAGGGATCTTTTTCATCATCCCAATAAATCCTGAATATATTGAACCTGCTTTTACCTGTAGGTGTCATCCAGATATGCTGAATGGCTCCTGGTCCTGCTATTTCTGCCATTTTAAAGGTTTCGCCGGGTTTTATTACTACATAAGGGTTGACCTTCCAGCCTTGTCCAAGATCACGTGCTGCATGGGCAGCGGATCCGTTCTGGAGAGTAGCCATTCCTCCTTTGCCTTTTTCTCCTGTAAAATTCTCAGGGCTGATGGAGCGAGTCTGGCCATTGGATAGCATGTATAAATTACCGATCCCTCCTCCGATTCCCGGAAATGATGCATTCTGTGCAAAGACCAGGCCGGTCGTCATCAAAGCAACCAGCATTACAAAAAGCTTTTTCATTGTTATTAAATATTAATTGAATTCAATAATTACTCCTTATTCCATTATCTGACCGCCATTTACCTCCAGTGTCTCCCCTACCATGAATGAGGCATACTCTGATGCCAGAAATAATATCGGCCATGCTATTTCTTCTGCCCTTCCTTCGCGGCGCAAAGGAATAGATTCCGTAAATTTTTGACGAAGTTCCCGCGGGGTTATACCTTCATGAAAGCGGGTATCGATGATCCCCGGGGCTACAGCGTTCACATAAATTCCCAGGGGAGCCAGCTCCTTTGCCAGGTTTTTTGTAAATGTAATCACTGCCCCCTTGGCAGAAGAATAATGAGCTGCTCCCGGTCCACCCCCGTTCCTGGCGGCAATGGATGATATATTGATAATATGACCCGAATGCTGCTTTTTCATCAAAGGGACAACCTCGCGTGTCACCAGGAATATGCTTTTAAGATTCAGGTCAATTACCTGGTCCAGCAGATCTGTTTCCATTTCATCAATGGCAGATCGACGCAGAAGACCGCCTGCATTATTTACAAGAATATTTATTTCTCCATATGTATCCAGAACATCCATGATCATTTGCCGGACTTCATCTTCCAAGGTTACATCAGCCTTAACACTAATTGCATTTCCTCCTGATCGTTTTATTTCAGCAACAATGGCTTCTGCATCCACTTTGCTTTTATTATAGTTTACTGCCACCCTTGCCCCGCTTTCGGCAAATTTCATTGCAGTCGCCCTGCCAATTCCCGAACTGCCACCAGTGACAAGCACAACTTTATTATCAAACCTTATATTCATGGTAAATTCTGAAATTTTATTTTTTTAAGAAATCTTCTCTCGCAGGGTAGAATGTATCAATTATGACCCCTTTATCGATGGCATATACCTTATGCTCAATCCCCGCTGGCACGAAAAAACCATCCCCCGGCCCAAGTATCATGGCGGTCTTGCCGATAGTAACTTCAAATTTCCCGGATTCCACCAGGGAGGATTGCACATTTTCGTGGTTGTGAAACGGCACATCGGATTCTTTTTCAAATTTCACCCTGACCATCATCAGGTTTTTATCATATCCTAAAATTTTGCGCTGCACTCCGGGCATAAAATTTTCCCAGGGAATATTTTCATCGATGAAAAACAGATTATCGGACATTATTTTAAATTTGAATTGTTAAAGGTTTCAGCAAAGGCCAAGTTTTGAAAAAACCTTCATAATTCAAAAAAAATACCTGATTAATCATGGAACCGGAATCAAACATTAAATTCCTAGTAACGGGAGGCACAGGCTATATTGCTTCCTGGATCATCAAATACCTCCTTGAAGGCGGATATTCTGTAAATACAACAGTACGAAACGCAAAGGATGATCGGAAAATTACCCACCTTATAAATATAGAGAAAGAAAATCCGGGAAGGCTCAGATTTTTTGACGCGGACCTTAACAAGCCGGGTTCATTTGATGATGCAATGGCGAATTCCGATTACCTTATTCATTCAGCATCTCCTTTCAGGGTACAGGGAATCAAGAATCCCATGAAAGAGTTAATTGAACCGGCGGTAAACGGGACCGCAAATGTTCTGGGAAGTGCCTTAAAGTCCGACAAAATAAAAAGAGTTGTTCTCACCTCCAGTGTAGCTTCTGTTTACGGTGATAACAGCGAAATTAAAGCCAAACCAAACGGTGCTTTTACAGAGGACGACTGGAACGAAACCAGTAACGCTAAGCACCAGCCTTACAGTTATTCAAAAAAGCTTGCAGAAAAAAAGGCCTGGGAAATAGCCAAATCGCAGGATCAATGGGATCTTGTAACCATTAATCCGGGATTTGTGATCGGGCCCTCTCTTTCAAAACGGGTGGATGGCACCAGCGTGAATTTTATATTATCAATGGCTGACGGCCGTTTCAAAACAGGTATTCCCGATTTATATTTCGGATTAGTAGATGTGCGTGATGTTGCACGGGCTCACATCCTGGCAGCTACCGGCCCCTCCGTCAGCGGACGATATATCCTGGTGTCTGAGTCCATGGCAGTAATAGGAATGTCCCGTATTCTGACCGACTTGTTTGATCACCGGTTCCCCTTCCCGAAATCGACACTCCCCAAATGGCTTTTTTACCTGATTGGGCCATTTATGGGTTTTTCATATAAATATGTCCGTGACAATGTCGGGATCCCTTTAAAATTTGATAACTCCAAAAGCATAAAATCCTTAGGAATTAATTACAAGCCTGTATCATCAACTTTAAAAGATCATATTGAGCAACTTGTCAAAGATTCTATATTAATAACCTGAGAATAAGCTTAAATATGGACTTTTAGGTTAATCTCTTGTTTTCATACATCAAGGGAACTGACAATTAACATGAGCAGATATGGTAATATGAGGATGTATTCATTTTTTTTATATAGAAACATTCTATCTTCCCAACGATTTCAATATTTCATAGACCGTGTTTGTCTATATTTGGGGTTTACAATTTTCAAAGCATGCACATTATACTCTGCGTTCGCTTTATTCTACTGGTTTTGCTATTGCTATTTCTCGACCTGTAGGTATTCAACAGGAATGTTCATAAAGAAGGAATGAAGGAGGCTCTTTTATGGTCCGCCATATGGATCGTTCTTTCATTGAC
>JBJKSY010000358.1:0-5429 GCA_046703645.1 Cyclobacteriaceae bacterium | reverse complement strand
GAATATTGTCGATGATTGCACTGGAAATGGCTGAGACCCAGACAATAATAATGATAGCAGTTATAAAATTACCGCCGCTTACTTTGGCAACCCATTCGGCAATCATCTGGATAAGACCAGTTTCTACGGCCGCTCCCACGATGATTTAAAGCATAATGAAGAATACCAGGGTAGGCCATTCAATTTCCCTTTCAATAAGATGCGCTACGTTGATCTTATCAATGAAGACCGCACTGATCATCAATAATGCAGCACCAACGAGGGCAGGAATACTCGGCTCCATATGAAATACACCGTGCACAACGAACATGACAATTACTATGGTAAGGATGGTAAGGGAATGACGTAAAAGCTTGGGATTCGTGATCTTATATTCCTCCTCAAGTTTTTTCATCAGGTCATCGATTTTTTCCGGTGACAGGTTGGCCTTTTTATATTCTTTATTATAGTAAAATTTCATAATGAAAATCAGGGCGGCCATCGAAAGGATCACGACGGGGGTCAATCCGCCAAGAAAATCGACGAAGGTAAGGTTGGCATAAGATCCGATCATTATATTTGGCGGATCACCGATCAGGGTTGCCGTGCCTCCGAGGTTGGATGCCAGCACTTCAGGCAATAAAAGCGACCAGGGACTGATTCGGAGTACTAGCGCAATTTCTATTGAGATCGGCGTCAGCAATAACATGGTGGTCACGTTATCAAGGAAAGCGGATACAACCGCTGTTACGATCATCAGGATTACTGCCAGCTTCCAGACATCACCTTTGGCAGCCTTGTAGGATTTGAAAGCCAGCCACTGGAATACTCCGGTTCTTTTCATGATGCCGACGATAAGCATCATACCCATCAGCAGGAATATTACATTGAAATCGATATAATTCTTTGCATTTTCAAAGGAAAGGATAAAATAACTGCTGTCGAAATGCCCTATAACATAACTGACGAATAACAGGATGGATGCTCCCAGCAGGGCTACCAGGGTCCTGTGAAAAACATCAAATGAAATGAGGACGTATATCAGGATCAAAACCAGGGCGCTGATATAAAAAGCCGGACCGACCTTTCTCAGGGGAGTTATATTCTCATAGTGGATGAACTGACCGGGTTTTCCTGAAATTTCCGTTAAGGATTTTACCTGAACATCACGGGAATTGTAGGACGGTTTCTCAACATGTATCGTTATGGCAGCATTTTTTGCGGTATAGTCCGGGAGAAATATAGTAGCTGAATAATTGCCGTCTGACGAAGAAACAATTTCGTTGTCTTCAGCGAATACCGGTGCGGTACCCAGACTGGCATCCGCTTCCCGGATCATGATGGGTTGCTCTTTTCCATTGACAAGGATTTTAATTTCCGCATCCGATATGGGCTCCTTGTGAAGTGTTTCAATCCTGCCTGTTAAAAGAACCTGGTCCTGCCCGGATTTCGAACTGTCCTGATTTGCCCGGCCGTATCCGAGGCTCGTCATGAAAATCAGGCATAACCCTGTTAAGAATTTAACCGTTTTCATTTTTTTTATAGTTATCATGCTTTGAATGGTGGATTCTGGATCAACTTATAATAATGATTGCCGGTCTGTTGAATGCAGTATTGGAATTATTCCGGAATAGATTCCAGAATAAATTCCTGTATAAGAAGTTGTTAGGAGTATTAAAAGAATCAATTAAAAGCGGATCAACGATATCTGAATTACCTTCCGTGTCCCCGGAAAATTCTGCCGTTTTCCTCCGGGTGACTAATGCGTATCTGACCATATTCTGTATTTCCGCTAAAGCAAATTGCCTGCAATTTAAACCCTTTTTAAAGTAATAAATCAAAATTTTAACCGATAAATTTTCAGCGCTTTATAGCTGACTACTACCTTTTAAATAAAGGTCAATCATGATATGATATTTTACCCTGTAGGTGCATGGAAAGATTATATCATAAATCGTAATTCAGGCTGGGCAGGATTATTATTGGAATGCCGGAAAAAGCCGGATAACCGGAGCGGATGAGCTAAAAGCGGAGATTCACCGATTAACTATAGAATTTTGATAATCAACCGGTTGTATATCATAAATATTATGATATGAACCGGGAGTTCAAATATTCCCCGGGGTGTTGCGGTCTTCGGTTTCCTTTTAAATATGGGGAGCGACGAAGATCAGCCAGAAAGTAGAAATGATCACGCTTACGATCATTACAGGCAGGCCGACTTTCAGGAACCCGACGAAGGATATGGAATGACCTGATTTTTCCGCCAGCCCGGCCGTCACGACATTGGCCGAAGCGCCGATAAGTGTACCATTACCGCCGAAACATGCCCCGAGGGCAAGAGCCCACCAGAGAAATTTATCGGTAGCATTCGGAATTACTTCGGTAAGGTAGGCTGCAATAGGCAACATAGTAGCCGTAAAGGGAATATTGTCGATAATGGCACTTGAAAAGGCCGATACCCAAAGAATAAGGACTATGGCCACCACCAGGTTTCCTCCACTGATATTGGCAACCCATTCAGCAATCATCTGGATCAGGCCGGTTTCCTGGGCAGCCCCGACAATTATGTAAAGCATAATGAAGAATACCAGGGTCGGCCATTCCACTTCCCTTTCAATCATATGGGCTACATTGATCTTATCGATGAAGACGGCAAAGATCATCAGGATGGCTGCACCGATCAATGCCGGGATACTCGGCTCCATATGAAATACGCCGTGAACAATGAAAAGAAGGACAACGATACCGAGGATGGTGAGGGAATGACGTAAAAGCCTGGCGTTGGTAATCTTATATTCTTCCTGTAGCCGGAGAAGCAGGTCGTTTATCTTTTCAGGGCTCAGTTTCGCTTTTTTATATTCCTTTCCATAATAATATTTCATCATCATGACCAGGGCAAACATGGAAATGATCACCACAGGGGTAAGCTCAATAAGAAAATCGGTAAAGGTCAGGTGGGCATAGGAGCCGATCATAATATTGGGCGGATCGCCGATCAGGGTGGCAGTACCACCGAGGTTGGAGGCGAGCACTTCAGGCAATAACAGGGACCACGGACTAATGCGAAGCACCAGGGCAATCTCGATCGATACCGGTGTAAGCAGTAACATGGTTGTCACATTGTCCAGGAAGGCAGAAGTTACAGCAGTCACGATCATGAGAATGATCGCCAGTTTCCAGACATCGCCTTTCGCCATCTGGTAAGATTTATAAGCCATCCACTGGAACACTCCCGTTCGTTTCATGACGCCTACGATAAGCATCATGCCCATCAGCAGAAAGATCACATTGAAATCAATATAATTTTTTGCGTTTTCAAATGAAAGTACAAAATAGCTTTGATCGAAATGTCCGAAGACATAACTGATAAACAGGAGGAGGGAAGCACCAAGCAGGGCTACCAGGGTACGGTGAAATACATCAAGTGAAATGAGAACATAGATAAGAATCAGTACAAGCGCCGAAATGTAAAAGGCGGGTCCCACATGACGCTGGGGATAAAGGTTTTCATAGTGTATATATTCTCCCGGATGGTCCTTGATCTCCGTGAAGCCTTTCACGGAAAATTCCTTTGTAACATAGGATGGCTTTTCAATATGGATCTTTACATCAGAATTCTGAAGGACAGATGCCGGTACATAAACGATGGCGGTATATTCCCCGTTAGAGGATGACTCAACCTCATTGTCAGGAGCGTAGGAAGCCGAGGTGCCCAGGGAAGGATCAGCTTCTTTTTCCAGGATAGGCGCTTCCTTTCCGTCAATGATTATCTTGACCCGTATCTCAGGTATGGGCTCCTTATGGAATGTTTCCATTTTACCGGTAAACAATATCCTGACTTTTCCTTCGGGAATGTCGGTCGCATGGGAAAGGTTCCCCCAGGAATTTACCAGCAGGAAGATCAATGCCAGGCCCAGGAAAGGTATTAAACTGCCTTTTTTCATCACTCAGCGTTTTGTATTTTTATTATTACTCACAATAATTATCTTTCAATTTTTCAGTGCATGATTCAGTACATTGCACAACTTTATTATCACGCTTTATTAACAAAAATTCCAACTGGTCCGGTATTCAGGATCCAATTATGAAAAAAATAAGCTTAACCAGTATTATGTCTTATTCCTTCTACTCAGCAGAAAGAAAAGATATTACATTGCGCCTTTTGAAGAATACAGGAATAAGATCTCAAGGACAAATTCCATTCTTTCCGCTAAAAAACATTAAAAATTCCCAATGTCCTTATCAAAAGCGCCTATTATCCTTTGAAGACAAATAAATAAAATTCCGGGTTATTTTCAAACTCTCATTGAAGATAAAGCCCGGGGCATAAACGATAATTTTTCCGGATATTAAAAAATATTTTCCGGTCACGGGTCCATTCAGAGATTTTATTAATGATTATCCGGATCTTTATGATGAAAGACTTTTCAATTGCCTTTGTTTAGCCGATTAACGCATGGCTATTATCAAATCAGAAGAGGACTATTGAAGATTTCTCTGAAAAAGGCTGTAAATCCGTTCATATTCATTAGTCCAGCTTGAGGTTTCCACAAAACCATGGCTTTCCATTGGGAAAATGGCAAGGTTCCAGTTCGTTTTCCCAAGCTCGATCAGCCGTTGAGTAAGGCGGACAATATCCTGGAAATGCACATTGGTATCCTGAACTCCGTGTAGCATGAGCAACTCTCCCCTGAGCCCATTGGCAAAATAAATAGGAGAACTTCTCTGGTAAGCAAGACTGTCTTCTACGGGCGTATTAAGAATATTGGAGGTATAGCCATGGTTGTAATGTGCCCAGTCAGTGACTGCGCGTAAAGCGGCTCCGCATTTAAATACCCCGGGAAATTTGAACATGGCCATGAGTGTGATGAATCCGCCGTATGAGCCTCCGTAAATGCCGATTTTTGTCGAATCAACACCGAGGGAATCAGCCATATACCGTGCTCCATCGACCTGGTCTGTAAGATCTTTTCCACCCATATGCCTGTAAATGGCTGTGCGCCAGTCACGACCGTATCCCGCACTGCCCCTGTAATCGATATCCAGCACCGTATATCCATGATCACAAAGAAAATTATTGAACATATATTCCCTGTAATATTCACTCCACCATTTATGAACATTATGAAGATATCCGGCTCCGTGGACAAAAATCACACCGGGATGATTCGAGGAATTAATAACCGGCTTGTACAGCCGGGCATATACGGTTGCCCCGTCCCGGGCTGTGAAATGAATAATTTCCGGATCCTTCCAGTGATAGGCCATGAATGCCCGGGTGGGTGAATGCGTCACCTGGTGCATTTCGGCTCCGGCATTATTTGGCATAAGATAAAGTTCCGGCAATTTGTTGCTGTAGGAATAAAGAACTGCCAGGGTCTTTTCATCCGGCGATAGAGAAACTTCATTTCTTCCTGGAAGAGATGTGATCCTGACCATGGGCCCTC